>NZ_JAGQBD010000009.1:0-88629 GCF_024345455.1 Cyanobium sp. T1G-Tous | reverse complement strand
GTGGTCAGAGTATTCGCAGTGTGCCGCTGAAGCCTCAGATAGCTGCAGCGTGATGCTCGGGCTGCGGGCTCAACCAAGACCCCTTTTTGTTGAGGCTGACCCCGGATTCACTTTCTCAGGAGGCCCTAGCTAACTACCAAAAAACATCCACCACCTCCTCCTCTCCCCTGCCGCTTCCCCCTGCGCGCTAGTTGTGGAGCCTTGCCCTCCGCCGCCCCACGCCCTGGCACCCGCCCCCGCAACCGAAACTCCCGCGATTGGCCTGGCGCCGCGCCAGCTCGCCTGGCAGGTGTTGCTGGCGGTGGGCGCTGGCGCCTACGCCGATCTGGCGCTGGAGCGGGAGCTGCAGCGCCATCCCCTTGAGGGCGCCGACCGGGCCCTAGCCACCGAACTGGCCTACGGCGCCATTCGCCAGCGGCGCCTGCTCGATGCCTGGCTCGATGCCCTCGGCAAGGTGCCCGCCGCCCGCCAGCCGCCCAAGTTGCGCTGGCTGCTGCACCTAGGGCTCTACCAGCTGCTGTTCAGCAGCCGGGTGCCGGCCTCTGCCGCGGTGAGCACCACCGTGGAATTGGCAAAACGGGGCGGACTCGGCCGGCTGGCGCCGGTGGCCAATGGCCTGCTGCGGGCCTGCGGGCGCCGGCGCGCGGAGGCCGGGCCTGAGCCCTGGGATGGTCTGGGCCCCCTGCCCAGCGACCCCGCCGCCAGCTATGGCCTGCGCCATTCCCTGCCCGCCTGGCTCGCTGAGCTGGCGTTGCAATGGCCTGATCCCGAGGCCTTCGGTCTGGCCTGCAACCAACCCCCCGCCCTCGACCTGCGCCTCAACCTGCTGCGCACCACGCCTGCTGCTGCTTTGGAGGCCTTCACTGCCGCCGGGATCGAGGCGGCCCCCCTGCCGGATCTGCCCGGGGGCCTCACGCTCCTGGGCCGCAGCGGTGAGTTGCGCGCCCTGCCCGGCTACGCCGAGGGCCACTGGTGCGTGCAAGACCGCGCTGCCCAGGCGGTGGGTTTGCTGCTCGATCCCCAGCCCGGCGAGCGGATCCTCGATGCCTGCGCCGCCCCGGGTGGCAAGAGCACCCATCTCGCTGAGCTGATGGCAAACCAGGGTGAGGTGTGGGCCGTGGATCGCTCCGAGGGGCGCCTGCGCCGGGTGGGCGTCAATGCCGCCCGCCTTGGCCTGCAGTGCATCCACACCCTGGCCGCCGATGCCACCGCCCTAGCGGCTGAGAAGCCTGAGTGGCTCGGCTGGTTTGATCGCATCCTGCTGGATGCCCCCTGTTCGGGCCTAGGCACCCTGGCCCGCCACGCCGATGCTCGCTGGCGGATCAGCCCTGAAACGATCACCGAGTTGGTGCCGCTGCAGCGGTCCCTGCTGGAGGCCCTGCTGCCCCTGCTCAAGCCGGGCGGCCAGCTGGTGTATGCCACCTGCACCGTGCATCCGGCTGAAAACGGCGAGCTGCTCGCTGGCTTCCTTGCCGATCACCCCGGCTGGCAGCTGCAGCAGAGCTGGCAGCGTTGGCCAGCCGCCAGCGGTGGCGACGGCTTTTTTGCCGCCCGGCTGCAGGCTTAAGGCGGGGTTAGGGGGGCGGTGGTGGCGCCACCACCGGGGGTGGCGGAGCTTCCAGCGGCGGTGGTGTGGCGGGCGCCGGGCTGGGGGCAGCAGGGGTGCTTGGTGTTTGCGCCTGGGGGGCGGCAGGGCTGACCGGCGCGGCTGGTGTGTAGGGCTGCTCGTTGAGACTGGGGGTGGGATCAAGCTCCAACGGCTGGGGTGCCGGCTCACGCCAGCTTTCGGTGCTGGCTGCCGGTTCACGGCGGCGCTCGGCTTGCTTTTTGTCCAGCCGGTAGGTGTCCTCTAGCTGCGGCTTGGGCGGAAACTGGCGCACTGGCAGGTCCTTGCTGATCGGCGCCATAAAGGCCCTCCAGGCGTAGGTGGCCACCACGCTGGTGTCCTTGGTGGTGCGGCTGTCGTCGTAGCCGAGCCACACCCCGGTGGTGAGCTGGGGGATCGAACCGATAAACCACAGGTCGCGGCCCCCCTCTGAGGTGCCCGTCTTACCGGCCACGGGCCGGTCCGGCAGGGCCGCGCCGCCGCCCGTGCCCGACCGCACCGCCCGCTCCAGCATCCACAGCATCAGGGCCGCGATGTCGCTATTGACGGCCCGGCGACCTTGATCGCCATCCACCCGGCGGCTCCACAGCAGCTCGCCATCGGGGCCGAGGATCTCCTCAAACGGTGTGGGTTTCACGTAGATGCCACCGTTATTGATGGCGGCGTAGGCGGCGGTCATGTCCACCACCGTTTGCTCGGTGGCGCCGAGGGCGAGGGGGTAGAAGCGCCCCAGCTCTCGGGTGATGCCGAGGCTCTTGGCCGTTTCGATCACCTTGTCGAAGCCCAGCTCCTGCAGCAACCCCACCGCCACTGTGTTGAGCGAGTTCTGCAGCGCCATCACCATCGACACCGAACCGAAGTAACGGTTGCCGAAATTCTTGGGGCAGTAGCCGGCGAAGCAGCGGGCCGAATCGCGGAATAGCCGCTCCGGCAGCATCCCCTGCTGCAGGGCCGTGAGATACACAAACAACTTGAAGGTGGAGCCGGGTGAGCGCAGGGCCTGGGCTGCCCGATTGAACTGGCTGTCCTTGAAGTCGGTGCCGCCCACCATCGCCCGCACCAGGCCTGTTCCGGGCTCCATCGCCACCAGAGCGCCCTGCATGCTGCCGCTGGCATAGGTGTTCACCGCCGACTGGGCCTTCTCCTGCCAGGCCAAATTGACGCTGCTGCGCACTGTCAAACCACCCACCTCGAGCTGCTCGGGGCTGAGCACCTTGGGCAGTTCCTGCTGCACCCAGCCGCTGAAGTAGGGGGCTCGGCTGTCCCAGTATTTGGGTTCGGCTGGCTTGAGTTGCAGCGGTGCCGCTTCAGCCTGCTGTTGCTCACTGACACTGATGAAGCCCGCCTCCTCCATGCGGCGCAGCACCACGGCCCGCCGCTCCAGGGCCAGGTCAGGATTCACCAGGGGTGAATAAACCGAGGGAGCCGGTGGTAGCCCTGCGATCAGGGCGGCTTCCGCAAGGGTTAGCTGTTCCGGGGTTTTTGTGAAATACACCCAGGCCGCGTCGGCAACGCCGTAGGCGCTCGAGCCGAGATAAACAACGTTGAGGTATTCGGTGAGGATCTGAGGCTTGCTGAGCTGGCGCTCGAGCTTGCCGGCCAGGGCGGCCTCTTTGAGCTTGCGAATCAGGGTGCGGTCCTGGCTCAGAAATACGGTGCGGGCCAGCTGCTGGGTGATTGTGCTTGCCCCCTCTTCCACCGAGCCCTTGCGCAGGTTGCGCACCATGGCCCGGCCGATCCCCACCGGGTCGATGCCGTTGTGCTGATAGAAGCGCCGGTCTTCCGCGGCGATAAAAGCCTGCTGCACCAACGGCGGCATCGTTTCGGGCGTCAGCTTCTCGCGAGTTACCGGTCCGATTTTGTGCACCACCTGGCCGTCGGCCGAGAGGATGGTGAGGGTGCCTGGGCGGTTGAAGTGGTTGATGCCACGGGCGTCGGGCAGCAGGCTGTCAAAGCCCGCCACTAGCGCCGCCTGGCCGCAGGCAACGCCGCCGCCAATCAGGGCGGCAAGCAGCCCTACTCCCACCAGGTTCGTGCGGCGGGGCTGGGGAGCTTTGCCGGTGGCGGGGCGCTGGCGGTTCACCTCAGCTAACGAGGGAGCTGTGGCCGATTGCCAGGGCGGTCACGAGCATGCCGAGCACCAGGAATGGTTGGGCGCTTGCCTGGTATTTGACATCGAATGCGACTGGATCACGCAGCAGCCAGATGTCCTGGAAGGTGATCTGGGGAATGATCAGCAGCACCAACAACACCGACGCGAAGTGCTGGCCGATGGCAATCAGTACGGCCACCATCGCCAGTTGAAACACATCGATCATGCCGGCGCTGATCCAGCTTGCTTTCTCGATACCGAAAGCCACCGGAAGGGATTGCAGGCCCATGGCCCGGTCGCCCTCGACGCTCTTGAAGTCGTTGACCACGGCTATGCCTAGGCCGGCTAGGGAGTAGGCCAGGGTGAGCAGGGCGGTGGTCCAGGTGAGCTGGCCAAAAAGAGCCTGGCCGGCCCACCAGGGCAGGGCGATGTAGCTGGCGCCAAGGGCGTAGTTGCCAAGCCAACCGTTTTGCTTGAGCTTCAGCGGCGGAGCTGAATAGATGAAGCTCACAAAGGAGCCGCCCAGGGCAAGCAGCAGCAGCACCGGGGTGGTGTGAGCGGCCCAGAGATCAAGGCCGTAGGCCACTCCTAGCCCTGACAGCAGCAGAATCCAGATCTGGGCCTTCACCTGGCCTAAAGGAATCGCTCCTGAAGGAATCGGCCGGTAGGGCTCGTTGATCGCGTCGATTTCGCGGTCGTAGTAGTCGTTGATCGTTTGGGTGTAGCCGGCCAGCAGGGGCCCGCTCATCAGCATGCAGGCGATCGAGGCGCCCACCTCGCTGATGCTCCAGTGGAAATTGCCTGAGGCGGCAGCACCGCACAACACACCCCAAATCAGGGGTATCCAGGTGACCGGCTTCATCAGCTGCAGCCGGATTTTCCAGATACTGCTGGTGCCGCTGGCACCCTTCATGCCGAGCAGCTGACGGGCACCGCCGCCGCTGGCCGCTTCGGGATTGGGGGTGTTGCTCAACGGCCTAGGCCTCAGGCGAGGGTGAGTTCGTCGTCAAAGAACCAGGCGATTTCACCATCGCTTAGTTCAACAACCACGCCGATGCCCTTGCCATCCACCGTGCGGAAACCGGTTACGGTGCCGATGGAGTCTGCCTTCAGGGAGTCAACCATTTTGCTTGAGATGCGATCCCGAACCCGGGTGACCCGCACCTTCGAGCCGATGTTGATGGTGGCAGCCTGGGACATGGCCGGCGCGACTGGAAAGTGGCGCAACCTTAACAGTGCCCTACGGAGCTTGAGTCCATGGTTGCCAAGCGGATCATTCCTTGTCTCGACGTGGCCGATGGCCGGGTGGTGAAGGGGGTGAATTTTGTTGGGCTGCGCGATGCCGGTGATCCGGTGGAGCTGGCCTGTCGCTACAGCGCCGCTGGAGCCGATGAGCTGGTTTTTCTCGACATCGCCGCCAGCCACCAGGGCCGCGGCACCCTGGTGGAGCTGGTGCAACGCACCGCTGAGGCGGTCACGATCCCCTTCACCGTGGGCGGTGGCATCAGCAGCGTTGAGGGCATCACCGAGCTGCTGCGCGCCGGCGCCGACAAGGTGAGCCTCAACTCATCGGCCGTGCGCGATCCCGAGCTGGTGGCCCGCGGCGCCGAGCGCTTTGGCTGCCAATGCATCGTGGTGGCCATTGATGCCCGCGCCAGAGCTGGTGGGGGTTGGGATGTTTATGTCAAAGGTGGCCGCGAGAACACGGGCCTCGATGCGGTGGCCTGGGCCCGGCAGGTGGTGGCCCTCGGAGCTGGCGAGATCCTGCTCACCTCCATGGATGGAGATGGCACCCAGGCGGGCTACGCCCTGGAGCTCACCCGGGCCGTGGCCGATGCGGTGGAGGTGCCAGTGATCGCCTCCGGCGGTGCCGGCTGCATCGACCACCTGGCTGAGGCCCTCGACCCCGGGCCGGCGGGTGGCCACGCCTCAGCAGCCCTATTGGCCTCCTTGCTCCACGATGGGATCCTCAGCGTCGAGCAGATCAAAACGGAGCTGCTGGGTCGTGGTTTGCCAATCCGGCCCCTCGCATCGAGTTGTTAAGCCTCGTTACATTGCTTAAAGACTTTCACTTAACACGGCCAGAGCTTGTTTTCCGCCCTCCCCGTACTCCCTCCTCCCGCCTCCACCGCAATTGCCCTCGGCATGGTGGCGGCGGTGGTGGCTTTGATTGCTTGGGCGCTGCAGCTGATGCAGGCCGCCAGTGATCGCCGGGAATTTTCGCTAATGCTGGCTGGCTGCATGGTGTGCTCAGCGGCAGTTGGCCTGGCCACCGTGATGGTGCTCACCTTCACCAGCCCCAGCCTGCTGCCTGCTGTGGATGCGGGCATCAGCCTCGATTCGATTGTGTTGCCCTGGGATGGCCAGCTTTAGGCCCGGAGATCCACAGGCGGTTCAGGAGCTGTTCGAGCAGATCGCGCCCCGCTACGACCAGCTCAACGACCTGCTCAGTTTTGGCCTGCATCGCCTCTGGAAACGTCAGGCGATTGCTTGGTTGCAGCCCCAGCCTGGCCAGCGTCTTTTAGATCTCTGTTGCGGCACCGGCGATCTAGCCCTAGTGCTGGCTTCCCGGGTGCGGCCAGGTGGCAGCGTGCTCGGCATAGATGCGGCGGCTGCCCCCCTGGCAGTGGCGGCCAGGCGGGCAGCCGCCCAGCCCTGGCTAGCGGTGAGCTGGCAGCAGGGCGATGCCCTGGCCACGGGCTTGGCGAGCGCTAGTTGCGATGGGACCGTGATCGCCTACGGATTGCGCAACCTTGCTGAGCCAGGTGCGGGCCTGCTGGAGTTGCGGCGACTGTTGCGCGATGGAGGCCGAGCCGCAGTGCTTGATTTCAACCGCACCTCTGGGGCGGTAGCGAGCTTCCAGCGCTTTTATCTACGCCGGTTGGTGGTGCCCACCGCAGAGCGGTTCGGCATTCCCGAGCACTACGCCTACCTGGAGGAGAGCCTGCAGCGCTTTCCCACCGGCTCCGAGCAGCAGCAGCTGGCGCGGCGGGCGGGCTTCAGAGAAGTGCGGCATCGGCCCTTAGCAGGTGGCCTGATGGGTTTGCTGGAGCTGGTGGCCTGAGGGGCTGCCGGCACCGACAATGGAATCACGATCCAGCCCTCCCACCAGACCAGGAAAGAAGAGTGAATTTCCAGGACATTATCGCGACCCTGAACCGCTTCTGGGCCGACCAGGGCTGCCTGCTCCTGCAGCCCTACGACACCGAAAAGGGCGCTGGCACGATGAGTCCCCACACGGTGCTGCGGGCGATCGGGCCCGAGCCCTGGGCCGTGGCTTACCCCGAACCTTGTCGCCGCCCCACCGATGGCCGCTACGGCGACAACCCCAACCGGGCCCAGCACTATTTCCAATATCAGGTGCTGATCAAGCCCAGCCCCGATGGCATCCAGGAGACCTATCTGGCCTCGCTGGAAGCGCTGGGCATCCGCGCCAAGGATCACGACATCCGCTTTGTTGAAGACAACTGGGAATCGCCGACGCTGGGCGCCTGGGGGGTGGGCTGGGAGGTGTGGCTTGATGGCATGGAGGTCACCCAGTTCACCTATTTCCAGCAGTGCGGCGGCCTCGATTGCCGGCCGGTGTCGATTGAAATCACCTACGGCCTCGAGCGCCTGGCCATGTATCTCCAGGATGTGGAGAGCATCTGGGATCTGAGCTGGGATGGCAATCGCTCCTATGGCGATATCTGGCTGCCCTTTGAGAAGGGCCACTGCGCCTACAACTTCGAAGCCTCCAACCCCGAGCGGCTCAAGCAGCTGTTTGCCATTTATGAGGCGGAGGCGGCAGATCTGGTGGCCAAGCAGCTACCCGCTCCAGCTCTGGATTTCGTGCTCAAGTGCAGCCACACCTTCAACCTGCTGGAGGCCCGCGGCGTGATCTCAGTCACGGAGCGCACCGCCACGATCGGCCGCATTCGCACCCTTGCCCGTCAGGTGGCGGAGGCCTGGCTGGCCGAACGCGAAGCCCTCGGTTTTCCGCTGCTAAGCGAGGCCAAGCGCCCCGTGGCGGCGTGAAGAGGCTGCTGCAGCGCAGCTTGCTGGTGGTGGTGCTGGCCGGCGGCAGTTTCCAGTTGGGGCGCCTGAGTGAGCGGGCCGTGTGGCCCTGCCGGCTGCGCCCGGTGGCCAAGCTGGTGGCGCCGCTAATGGGCCAGGAGATGCCGAGCCGGGAGCTCTGCGAGCTGCTGCTGCAGCTTCCGCGCCTCTAACCTCAGCCCTTGTGGGAACCCTGGCTGGGTTCATGCGGAGTGGCCAGTGGCCTGTTGTGGGGGTGTGGCGGGCACTGCCGGCGCAGCCGGGCCGCGCCTAAAGCCGCTTTTGTGGGGCCTGCTTTTGGCCCTGCTGCTGCTGCGGGTGGGCTGGCTAGCGTTCACGCCGCCCCAGCCGGCGGTCGGTGATCCAGTGCTTCAACTCCAGGCCGCTGGTGGTCCGCTGGAGATGACGCTGCGGGGCATCCTGCTCAGTGATCCGGTGCCTAGCGGTGCCCCAGTGCCCAGCGGTGGCAGTGCTGCCTGCCGGGCCCTGCTGCAGCTGCCCGTGGGTCGCACCGAACTGCGCTTCGGCGATTGCCCGGAGCTGCAACAGGGTTGGCGCCTGCAGGTGCAGGGCCGCCTGCGGCGCCCCCAGGTGTCACCCCATCCGCTGCTGGCCGCACCAGCAGAGCGACTGGCGCGTCAGGGAAGCTTCAGCCAGCTGCAGGTGCAGGATTTTGAGGTGCTGCAGCGTGCGGCAACGCCGGTGGCAGACCTGCGCCGCCGCATGGCCCAGGCGCTGGTGCAGCATGCTGGCCCAAACAACGGCAGCGTGCTGGCGGCCCTGGTGCTCGGGAGCGCCGTGGTGCCCGTGCCGGCGGAGCTGCGCGAGGCGTTTCGGGCAGCGGGGCTATCCCATGCCCTGGCGGCTTCCGGCTTCCATTTGTCGGTGCTGCTGGGCGTGGTTCTGCCCCTGGGCGCGCGCTTGCCGCGGCTGGGGCGGCTCACCTTGGCGGCGGCGGCGATGGGCCTGTTTGTGCTGTTGGCAGGCCCCCAGCCCTCCGTGCTTAGGGCAGTGCTGATGGGGGCCCTGGCCCTGGGGGTGGTGGAGTGCGGCTACCGCGGTAGGCCCTTGGGCATCCTGGTCGCCAGCGCCCTGGTGTTGCTGCTGGCGCGGCCCGACTGGCTGCTCGATGTGGGCTTCCAGCTCAGCGTTGTGGCGACTGCTGCGCTGGTGGTGTCGGCCCGACCGCTGGAGCTGGGCCTGCGCCGCTGGCTGCCGGGTTGGTTGGCGGTTGCCACGGCGGTGCCCCTGGCGGCTTCGCTCTACACCCTGCCTCTGCAGCTGCTGCACTTCGGCGTGGTGCCCCTCTATGCGGTGCCGGCCAATTTGGTGGTGGCACCCCTGCTCACACCCCTCACCCTCGGGGCGATGGCCCTGGCCTGCCTGGCGGTGCTGCTGCCGCCGCTGCTACCGCTTGCCACCGCGCCCGTGGCCTGGCTTGCCAATGTGTTGGTGGCGGTGGTCAAGGTGTTTGCGGCGCTGCCCATGGCCCAGTGGCAATTGGGCCGCCCCGCCCCGGGCCTGGTGCTGCTGTTCAGTGTGGCGTTGCTGGCTCTGGCCTGGCCTGCCCTGGCCCGGCGCTGGCGCCTGCTTGGTGCTGCCCTGTTTGCGCTGGTGGTGGCGGTGCAGTTCAGCTTGCTAAGCGCCGACCAGTTGTTGCTGGTGCACCAGGGGCGGCTGGATCTGCTGGTGGCGCGGCACCAGGGCCGGGCGGTGCTGGTGAGCAGTTCAGGTGATGGCTTCAGTTGCAGCCAGGCCAGCCAGCTGGCCCGGGGCCTGGGGGTGCAGCGCTACGACTGGGCCTTACTGCTAGATCCGCTGGCGCCCGAGCAGCCGCACTGCTGGCAGGGGCAGGCCGGCCTGGTGATGGCCAGTGCCGATGGCAGTTTGCCGTTTCAGCCTGGCCAAAGGCTGGCTAGCCCTGGGCTGAGCGCCGCACCGGTGGCGATCGAGAGCCGGGCCATTCAGCTGCAGCTGGGCCGCTGGCGCTGGTTGCTGTTGCCCGACCGCCAGGCGCTCTGGGCCTGGCGGCAGCTGGCCGCCGATGGCTCAGAGCCAAGCGTGCTGCGCGGCCGGCTTGATGGCGTCTGGCTGGGTTTTGCACCCTCCGCCCGCGAGCGCCGCCACCTCAAGGAGCTTGGCGCCAAGTGGCTGTGGCTCAGTGGCGCCACCCCGGCGGGCTTGCCAGCGGCCTGGGCGGCCAGCGGTCCCAGTGGATACCTGCAGGCCGCCCTCGGCTGACCGATCCTTAGAGTGACGCAGGCCCAGCGGGTCTTTGGAGAGGTGGCTGAGTGGTCGAAAGCGAACGACTCGAAATCGTTTGAAGGGAAACCTTCCGTGGGTTCGAATCCCACCCTCTCCGCTTCTCAATAGTTTTTAAAGGGTCTGATTCGTCCAGACCCTTTGCTGTAACTGGGTTCTTGGTGGGTGGGTGGTCCAGGTGGATCCGCCCGAAAACAAGGGTCTCTGCCTGTTGTGTTGTTGGACTGCTGATATGCCCTTCTCTGACGCGCAGGTCCGCACTCTGAAGGCAGGTCATTGCAGACGGGTCATTGCAGACGGGTCATTGCAGACAGAGCGAATCTGTCGGGGATTCCGCTAGAAGCCCTCTGGCGCAAGAGCGTATCGACTGTAGATGATGTTGATTACGCCTCTTTTGAAAACCGCTCTAGAAGGTGGGATGCAAGGTTGCTAAGCGACCGCCCCTCGCAATCGCTTTTCGTCAGCAAATATCTATAAACGGTATGGGGGATGGTGACGCTGATTCGTTGTGGTTTTCTAAAGGCAACTGGAGTTTGATCGCTCCCTTGGGATTCGTGAGTGCCCATGGTTGGTAGGTCGTGCCTGGATTTGGCGACCCCCAAATTATCCTGAAAGTGAATTAGCGCAACCTCTCCAATGCTGTGACCCGCATTACGCCGTCCCTGCATTATGTCGTTTCTGCATCATTTTTCGCTTTTTGTCTAAACTGCTACTGCGACTCGTCTTTGGAAAGAATATCTTTGGCTACTTCTGAGAATGAGCGACTAGTTTTCTCTGCAATCTTGCTAATTTTTCCACGATCTCGTCGCTTAATTCCAGCTCTATTCGCTTGGGAAAGTCTCTTGGGTCAAGGCGAAAAAAGTTGTCGCATTGTCTTTCGTCGTTGCTTGTAAAATTGTGAAAAATGGATATAAAGAATCTTTGTTATTGCCTTATTCCTTTTCAATCCTAACTATTTTGCCCTCCCTTCGCTGTTCTGTTTTTCGGAAATCAACAGATAGGCGCTCAGCAGCGGTTGTGCTATTCCATCCCGTTGTGCCTGACCTTGAAGACTCTTGATGGCATCACTAACTTCTGTGTCGTATTCCCAACTGGTTTGTGACCGCTCCTTCTACTGAGAAGAACATCAGGATGATCGTTTGCCATTTCCGCTTGGGGTGAGTGGATGATGGGGCGCCGGGCGATTGTGCCAGGGCGCAGTTGAGGCGACCTCAGCAACAGGCGATCCCACTATTTAACAATCGCTGCTTGCCTAAAAATATTGTGATTCTGTCAGGCAAATCGCGATATCTGCCATTCGGCATTGCCTTTACTCTGCGTAAGATGAATGATGTTTTCAAAATCTTTCTCGCCCCTCCACTTTAGTTCAGCATTAATGCCAAGATTGTCGGACGAAGTATTGTTATTTAGCCTTAAGCGTGCCACCGCAAATTCCAATATTTTTAATGTGTGGGGCAGCTGGGCGGCCCATCGGTGGTGTTTATTTTCGTATTTTATCTCTATTGAAAGATTCTTGATTGCAGCATTTAGCGCAGATGGATCGTCAATTAATTCTTCTTTGCTTTGATTGCCATCGCTGCAAGAATTGACATAGAAGTATATGCTTCCTTTGATTGCAGGCGCTTTTAGGATGCTATCGCTGCCAATCTTGGCAAGAAGTTCCTTATTCTCATCAATCGTCTCCTCGCCAATGTGTCTGCCCAACAGCTTTGGAGCGCCTGGCTGTTCGTTCATTGCTGCTGGGTCGTGTGGTTGAAGTGTGGCAGGGGATTGCCCCAGTAGAGGCAGGCAGAGTCCTGTTCCCACTGGCAGCTGCAGTCACGATGAGCGGCAACCATCACGCTCTGGGCGGCATTGAGGTTTGCCAGGTCAATGGTGGAGAAGTCGGTTGGCATTGGTCTGAACCTATTGGATCTGCACTCGGGACCTTGCGGAATATTCCACTGGGTTCGGCTGTATATATCGCTACGGCATTCTTATGAATTTGCTTTAGAAATGGCAGATTCAGCGGAGTCGGTATGGATTTCTCTGGTTCGCCTTTCCTTCTTGCCTTTGTCGCCCTGGTGGGGTTTGTTGTGGTTGAAGTAGTACTTAAGTTTGGTGCCTGACATTCTGGTGCCTTTGCTGGGCAGGGAAGCAATAGGTGATTAGCAGTGCTTTGCTCTACTAAGGTGCTTGACGTATTGTTTTTGGCTTAAATCAACCACAGTAATATACAACCCAGAAGATCCCGCTAGCCCCCTTGTTGCGACAAACCTCGGCGGGCTTTTCTCTGTCGTCCTTGTTCTTGCGGCACTTTAATTATTATTCTTGTCCTAGGTGTGCTGCAAAAATGCTTAAGCGAGTTAATGGCAAATCTTCTCTTGTGCTGAGGGTCTTTATTGGGGTTGTTGTCTGGTGGATCTGGAAGCTGGTTCGGATGTAGTCCAAGAATGCTTCAGGACTTTTTCTTCCAGATTCGCTCCAGTGTTTTGCGGAACTCCCCACTGCTTTGTGGTCGTGCCAGGTCACGCTTCCAAAAGACGCTGCTAATCCACCACACCTGAAGAGCGCCGAACGCAAGGGCGACCAGACCCAGTTGGATGTAACCCCAGTTGAGCTGCTCCATTGCGCCAGTGCTCCCCTGATTAATTACCCATCCGCTTGAACTCTTCCAGCAGTGCCCGATTTAGGTGGTCATCGCATCCCACCACCAACTGCGGGTAGATGGTGCCGTCCTTGTAGGGGGCATAGGCGTGGGCACAGACCGCACGGGTGGCGTCCTGCCACTGTTGGAACATTGCCCTGGGGATCTTGCTTTGGAGTTGGTCGGTGGACTGCTGCCAGGACACTTCAGCGCAGTAGCGCATCTCCACCGTGTTCTCGCCAGGGCACCGGATCTGGGGTCCCTGGGCGTGGATCGCAGTGGGGAGCAGGACAAGGCCAGTGGCGACAAGTAGGTGCTTCATCGGGATCTTCTGGCGCTGCTTGAAGGGTATGGGTGCTTTCTGCTGTTGGCGACTGCCTCGGCGACAAGGGACTCAATGGACTCCTTGCCTTCACCTCCCCAGCATTTGGCATTATTGATGCAAATAAGTTCGCTTTTTCCAATCACAGTCTTTGCCAAGTATTAGATTGCTTCCTTTCCATTCAAATACTTTTTTCAATTTAAGGTTGAATGGGTGTTGAGTCGGGTCAAGAGTTCTGAAGTCTCCTGTTTTTATTTCTCTGTTGTTTACGGGTGAAAATGGACGCCGCAGCTTTAGAAGAATTTCCCCGAAAGCGGATACGCAGGGAATGTCATTGGTAATTAATGCATATTTGAAGTTTGGAAGAATTGATAAAATATCTTGAACTTTCTTCGTGCTTAAATGCATTAGTACGTCTTTGCAAACCAGCAGTTCTGCGCGAGGGAGTTCATTGTAATCATTTGGAAGACAGGCAAAGGAAACCCCTGGTCGTGAAAATGACTTCTGATTGTTTGCGATTACATTTTTAGATGCATCGATGCCAATATATGTTGCTCTGCCAAAGTCTAGAAATTGGGAGAACTGCCAGTCGCCGCAGCCAAGGTCAACGACTGATTTAATATCGTGTTGACGAATAAAGTTTTCTAGGAATATCTTGTAGGGCTGAGTTGCCTCAGGGGAACTTCCGCCCCCAGATCCCTTGCCCCAGTATGAATTTTCATAAATCTTATCAAAAATATCTGGATCGCCAAACTCAAGGCTCATAAAAAGTCGGTAAATTCTGAACTCTAAATTTAGCACTAAAGATGATTTTATGGTTGCAAACCATAACTCTTGATGTATAGCAGTTATTGCAGACGGTTTTTGGCAACTTCATAGATACGCAATTATTGCGCCGCTACCTCTGCCTCTGTTCCTTCTTCCAGATTTGCTCCAGTGTTTTGCGGAACTCCTCACCGCTTTGTGGTCGTGCTAGGTCACGCTTCCAAAAGACGCTGCTAATCCACCACACCTGAAGCCCGCCAAACGCCAGGGCGACCAGAGCCAGTTGGATATACCCCCAGTTCAAGTGCTCCATTAGCGACTCAGCTGCAGGGCAGTTTTGATCGGCAGGTGGGCGGTGGGGATTCCCAATGCCACCATTGAAACATTGCCGCAGGTGTCCGCATGAACACTTGCGGCAATCACTCCATGCCGTGAGTGTAAATGCCTAATAGCGTAAGGGAGTCGTGATGAGCGACGGGAAGAATGTCCCTGGCGGAGTCGAACACGCTAGGGATTTTTTTGTGAACAAACCTTTGATCGCGTGTGTGGCTGCAACAGGTTTGGTCGCCAAGGTTGATGGATTTTTAAAATACGGCTGCATCAGTGAAGCAGTGTGGCAAGCAAAATGTAATTACAGTCCCCTTGCTTGTAAATAATGCCCCGCTTCTTCCTCCCCAGGATCGCATCCAACCGAAACAGGCGCGGACGGGCCTTGCAATAGCTGGTCTGTGGATTTGCAGGGGATTTCCTTTTCCTGCTTCCTGCGGCATCCTTGGGTTGAATTCCATCACTACTGAAGATGAGGGACGACGACTTCTCTTTGAGCGACGACGATGCCAATGAGGTGGAGCTGCCTGTCTTTGATATGGGCGCCGATCACTGGCAGGAGGAGATTGATTTTCTAGAACAGCGTCTTCGTGGCGAGCAGGGCGATATTGATAAGGACGATAGGGAGACCTGCACGGAAGCACTGGCAATCGCCAAGGAGAACCTTGCCAATTGCTTAAGGCGCAAAAAATGATATTTTTATACCCTGCATGTTATCGGGCTTCTTATTTAATGCTCAATAACTAGCTGTAATTGATTTTGCGGGTCGTGCGGAGATTTTTACTTTGCTATAAAGCGAACAGAATTCTTCTTTGCCTGAATCCATGGAATGGGCCATTGAATTGAGAACATGCTCAAGATCTTCCGTTGCTAGTTCGCCCAGCGAATTCCAGTTTAAGGCAAACAGAATTGAAGAGTCCATGGCAGGGTATTGAGGCCACCCTGGTGCAAGGACGACTGATTAATTGTTTTCGAACCCTAACCCCATGCCCTGCCAGAAGGGGGTTTCGGCACATCCTTTGGCGTTAAAAAATTAAGTAGATTGCAGCATGTTGTTGCGCTGCAATGCATTTGGGAATATTTGAAGTGCTTTTCTCAGTGAACTTAAAGATTATTTGAATTGTGGTTCTGCTTTGATACTTGTCTTTAGTAGTTGTCGCCGTACTTGACTTCGGTTGATGCATTCATGAGTTCAACAGTCGTTTGGAAGCCCTGGGCCACGGTTACCTCGTGTTGAATGCCGATGTCCCTCAATGCAGTTACGTCGTATTCAGGGGCGGTGATCCAGCTGAAGCCTTTGCCAAATGTGTTGTCGGGGTTGACTACATACCAATGGCAGGCGGTGTCTGGAACTGCCACCGAGCATTTGGTCCAGTCGTTGTCCCATTGGGGAACCTGAACAAAAGAAAGGGCGGCAAATAAGAAACCAAAAATGCTTAACAGCATGACCGCCTTATGAAATCTTCACAATCCTACTACGGTTTGGTCGCTTTTTGTCGTTTCCCTGATTTGGATTTGGTTTCGGTTGCCTAAATTTCCCATCGCTGATCTGCGTCGAGCCCCTGGAGATGCCCCACCACGAGAACCGTCCCACCAAAATCTGCCCTGTCTGTGAGCGGCCTTTTCAGTGGCGGCGCAAGTGGAAGGATGTTTGGGATGAGGTGCGCTACTGCTCAGATAGGTGCCGCCGGCAACGCAGCGCCAAGGGGGTTTAGAGGATGGGCCCTACCTTTGTGAAGCTTGAGCTGGGTCTGGTTTCTAAGCCCCAATTTGACGCGGTGATTCCAGCTCACCTGGCTTGGCTGGCAGATCTCGAACGCAAGGGCCATGAGCCCCGCAGTGGTTATTGGGCCGATCGGGTCGGCCGCAGTGGTGATGGGGCTGGCGGCATGTTGCTGTTTAGGGCCGCCAGTTGGGAAGAAGCCGAGGCCCTTGTTCGAACAGATCCGCTGATCCTCCAGGGATGCGTCAGCTGGACGCTGCATCAATGGGCGCTGGTGTTTCCGCCAGCAGGCCTAGCTGTGAAACAGCAACACCAGGCCTGAATTGAGCTGGTGAAACTCCCGCTCTTCGCGACTTAGATCGAGCCCTACCTGCAGACCTTCCTTGAGGGCATCTTCATAGGGAGGAGCTGTTGGCGCTGCCCCGGCTTGCCAGAGGGCTGCAATCCCTACAGGTGTGGCGTGCCAGCGAAAGCAGGGGGTTAGGCCGATGTTCGGCTCCTTGAGGGCATCTTCAAGTAGTTCGCGAATCGCCATGGTCCCAGTGATCTGCGCGCAGCTTCGGCAGGGCCTGTGGCAGGGGCAATCAGCTGAGAGTTTTCGTGATGAACGACCCGGCCGCGGCAGCAGTGAGCCATATCAGCTCAAGCCGCCGATTCAGTTGCAGCATTTGCAGCACTGCGGCTTGATCCGGCGCTGGCAGGCCTGCGCCAAGTAGGGGCTTGCTGCGTATTTGGCCGCCGTAGCTATTGCTGCCTCCCAGCTGCACCCCCGTGACATGGGCATAGGCGGCTTGGGATAGCCCCGCATTGGGTGAGGGGTCGGCAGCTCCATCGCGCCGGGCCGCTGCCAGCACCCCGAGGCTGCGGCCTGGCTGGCCAGCCGCCAGCGGCAGGCTCACCGCCACCAGCCGGCAGGGCAGCCAAACCAGTAGGTCGTCGAGGCGGGCGCCTGCCGTGCCCAGCCAGCGCAGGCGCCCGCGGCGGTAGCCCAGCATTGAATCCAGCGTGCTGGCTGCTTTGAAGCCCCAAGCCAGGGCTAGGGGGCCGGGCCATGCGGGGTTGAGGCTCCACAGCCCAGCCCCAAGCAGCATCCAAAACAGTGGCGCAAACAGACCGTCCACGCCGTTCTCGCTGGCCGTTTCAGCCAGGGCCCGCAGGATCTCCGGGCCGTCGAGATCGGCCGTGTCGCGGCCCACTATCCAGGCAAGGGCTCGACGGGCGGGCTCAAGGGCTGCCTGGTTTTGTACGGGCTGCCTCTGTACAGCTTGTACGGAATTTGGGAGAGCTTTCAGCACCCCAGCCACCGCCTGCTCGAGGCTGCGGCCGGCAAGGGCGCTGGCCAAGGCCACCACCAGCAGTGGCGTAGGAGCCAGCCGCTCCATTCCCCAACCCGCCAGGCCGCTGCCCCCCACTAGCACCAGCGTGATTAAGCCCCCCGCCAGCCGCAGCTTCCAGGCTCTGGTGCCCGCCCAGGCTTCGGCGCCGCGGCGTAGCAGGGTGATCCACCAGCCCATTACCACCACCGGATGGGGACACCAGCGCGGGTCCCCGACTAGGCGATCGAGGCCGCAGGCGAGGACAACCAGCAGCAGGGGGTTGCTGAGCAGTTGATTGCTGAGCAGGGGCTGGATCAGGCCGTTTTCAGCCAGCTGAACATCGAGCGCAGGCCCTTGCCCACCTGCTCGATCGGATGGGCCGCATCGCGCTCGCGGATTTTGGTCATCTCTGGCTTGCCGGCGTCACACTCGGCCACGAAGTTGCGGGCGAAGGTGCCGTCCTGGATGTCGCTGAGGATGCGCTTCATCTCCGCTTTGGTGTCTGCGGTGATCAGGCGCGGGCCGCTCACGTAGTCGCCGTATTCAGCGGTGTTGGAGATCGAATCGCGCATAGCCGTTAGGCCGCCCTTGACCATAAGGTCGACGATCAGCTTCACCTCGTGCAGGCACTCGAAGTAGGCCAGCTCGGGCTGATAGCCGGCCTCCACCAGGGTTTCAAAGCCTGCTTTGACCAGCTCGGAGAGGCCGCCGCACAGCACGGCCTGCTCACCGAAGAGGTCGGTTTCGGTCTCTTCTTTGAAGTTGGTTTCGAGGATGCCGGCTCTGGTGCCGCCGATCCCTTTGGCATAGGCCATGGCCAACTCGCGGGCATGGCCGCTGGCGTCCTGCTCGATGGCGAACAGAGCCGGCACGCCCATGCCGTTCTGGTATTCCCAGCGCACGGTGTGGCCGGGGCCCTTGGGGGCAATCATCACCACGTCCACATCGGCGGGGGGCTTGATCAGCTCGAAGCGGATGTTGAAGCCGTGGGCGAAGCTGAGCACCTTGCCGGCGCTCAGGTGCGGTGCAATTTCCTTGTCGTAGACGGCCTTCTGGAATTCATCGGGCAGCAGCACCATGATCCAGTCGGCCTTGGCGCAGGCATCGGCCACGCTCAGTACTTCCAGGCCATCGGCCTTGGCTTTTTCTGCCGAGCGGCTGCCTTCGTAGAGCCCAACCACGACGTTGACGCCGCTGTCCTTGAGGTTCAGCGCGTGGGCATGGCCCTGGCTGCCGTAGCCAATGATGGCCACTGTCTTGCCATCAAGCAGGGAGAGGTCGGCGTCGGTGTCGTAATAGAGCTTGGCCATCCGGGCTGTCTAGGCAGGGCAAAGATCGAGCTTACGCAAACGCCCTTCAGGCTTCGCTCGGATGGGCGATCACCCGATCGATCAGGCCGTAATCCTTGGCCTCAGCGGCGCTGAGGAAGTAATCGCGGTCGGTGTCTTTTTCAATTTTTTCAAAGGGCTGGCCAGTCATGTCAGCCATCGAGTGGTTGAGCATGTCCTTGATGCGCAGGATCTCCTTAGCCTCAATCTCGATGTCACTGGCCTGGCGCTGGCTGGTGCCGCCCAGGGGCTGGTGAATCATGATCCGGCTGTGGGGCAGGGCCAGCCGCTTGCCCTTGGTGCCAGCGCCCAGCAGGAATGCGCCCATCGAGGCGGCCAGACCCACGCAGATCGTCACCACGTCGCTCTTGACGTATTGCATGGTGTCGTAGATCGCCAGGCCCGCGGTCACCGAGCCGCCGGGGGAGTTGATGTACAGGTAGATCGGCTTGGAGTTGTCTTCCGAATCCAGATAGAGCATCTGGGCCACCAGGGCGTTGGCGACTGCATCGGTGACCTCCGAGCCCAGAAAGAGGATCCGTTCCACGCCCAGACGGGTGTAGATGTCAACCCAGCGCTCGTACTGGCTGCCGGGGAGGCGGTAGGGAACGCTGGGGGTGCCGATGGGCATGGGTCGAGGGTGAGGACGGGGTGGGGAACTGGATTGGTCGCCTATGGCCCTTTAGCCAAGGCCGGCTGCCGTGGCTGGAGGGGCGGTTGGTAGGTCTTTCTGGCTCGTGAGTACCCGATCGATCAGTCCGTACTCCTTGGCTTCCTCAGCGGTGAAGTAAGTCATGCGATCGGAATCGCGGGATAGCTGCTCCACCGACTTGCCGGTATTGAGAGAAAGCATCTCCAGCAGGGTGCGCTTGTTGTGCAGCACTTCCTGTGCCCGGATCTGGATGTCGGTGGCCTGGCCGCGGGCGCCGCTGCGGGGCTGGTGCAGCACGATCGAGGCGTGGGGCAGGGCGGCCCGGTGGCCCTTGGTGCCAGCGCTGAGAATCATGGCTGCAGTGCCCATCGCCTGGCCGATGCAGATGGTGTGTACGGGCGGCTTCACGTAACGGAGCGTGTCGGCGATGGCGAAGGCTTCGGTTTCAAAGCCAACGGCGTCGCCGGTGTACCAACTGGTGCCGGTGGAGTTGATGTAGAAGAAAATTGGCTTCTCCGGATTGTCAAACTCCAGGTAGAGCAGCTGGGCAATGATCAATTCGGTGACGTCAATGCCCATTTGGCGCTTGGCGTCGTCGTCGCTGAACAGGGGCAAGCCCAGATAAACGATTCGCTCCTTCAGGAGCAGGCTGGGCAGATCCGGGGGCGGCGTGCGCATAACCGCGGAATCGCCGTAGTAGGGGGCTGACACCGACATCCGCGATTGATAGGAAGCACGTTTGCGGAGCCTAGCGGGGGCTGTCCGCTTGCGGATTGGCCTTGCTGCGCTCTTGCCGTGGTTTGCGCTTGGCGCTGGCCTCCCCATTGGCCTCGGCTGGGGCACCGTCGCCCCGGGCGAAAACGATCCGGCCAGTGGGGTTTTGCAGGGCTCCGGTGACCACCACTGGCAGCCGCTCGCCAATGCGGCCCCGGGCGCCTTCCACCACCACCATGGTGCCGTCGTCGAGGTAGCCCACGCCCTGATCGGCCTCTTTGCCATCGCGGGCGATCTTGAGCAGCAGCTCGTCGCCAGGCTGCACCTCGGGCCGCAGGGCTATCACCAGCTCGCTGAGGTTGAGCACCTTGAGATCTTTCACCTCAGCCACCTTGGCCAGGTTGTAGTCGGCGGTGAGCAGGGTGCCGCCGGTGTCGGCGGTGAGCAGCAGCAGCTTGTCGTCGACGCCGTTGCCTTCGTAGCGGGTGCTGTTGACCACCAGCCGCCGGCCGTATTGGTCGCGCAGCTCGCTCAGCAGCTTGAGGCCGCGGCGTCCCCGGCCGCGCTTCTCGGCGTTGCCCGAGTCGGCTAGGGCCTGGAGCTCATCGATCACGCTCTGGGCCACGATCACCTGGCCCTCCAGCAGCCCTGAGGCGAGTAGGCCGCGGATGCGGCCGTCAATGATCACGCTGGTGTCGAGGATTTTGGCGCTGGCAGGTTGCAGAACCCCATCGGCCACCAACATCGCCTCGGTGCTGCTGGGGTTGAACAGGCGCAGCAGGGTGCGGCCATGCACTTCGGCCAGGTTGTAGCCCGATACGCCGAAGAAGACGTTGCTGAGCACCGCCGCCAGCGGTTTGACGAAGATCACCTCCCAGGGCAGGGGCAGCAGCAGGATCGGCGCCAGCAGCAAGTTGGCCACCAGCAGGCCGAGGATCAGGCCCACGGCGCGGCTTACCAGCAGGTCGGTGGGCATGGTGCGCACCTGCTGCATCAGCTTGCGCCGCAGCTGCTGGAAGAAAACTCCAGCGATCACGCCAAAAAAGGCACCGAAGCCCCCCAGCACCGTGCGCAGCCCTTCTGGGTTGTCCACCTGCAGCAGCAGCTGCTCGGGCAGCAGGTCTACCCCCAGCCAGCCGGCGGCAGCGCCAGAGATCACAAACAGGATCAGGATGAGGGAGTCAACCATTCCCGTCGTGCGTGGCTACCCAGCTGATCTGGGTTGCAGCATGCCTGATTTCGGTGCCCTTGGCCTGAAGGGGTTTCCGCACCTGTCGTTGTGACTGCTCAATTTCCCCATCCAGTGCCAGTCCCAGTTTCAGTCCCAGCGCCAGCTCCAGTCCCGGCAGTCGCCCTGCCCTGGCCGCCACGCAGTGCCTATTTGCACATCCCCTTTTGTCACAGGCGTTGCTTTTATTGCGACTTTCCAGTGGTGCCCCTCGGCGACCGCGCCGGCGGCGAAGCGCCGGCGCCGGGGTCGGCCTCGATTGCGGCCTACCTCAGCTTGCTGCTGCAGGAGATTGCCGCCTCGCCCCCCGGCCCCCCGCTGGCCACGGTGTATTTCGGTGGCGGTACGCCCTCCCTGCTGACGCCCCCCCAGCTAGCGGCCCTGCTGGCGGCTCTGAGCTGCCGCTTTGGCCTGGCTCCTGGAGCTGAGATCAGCCTGGAGCTTGATCCAGCCAGTTTTGACCAGGATCGCCTGGCTGGCTATCTGCAGGCCGGGGTAAACCGGGTGAGCTTGGGCGGCCAGAGCTTTGACGATGCCGTGCTCGCCGGGCTGGGTCGCCGCCACCGCGGCGCGGACCTGCTGGAGGCCGCCGGCTGGCTGGCCCAAGCCCTGGCTGGCGGTGCCCTCAGCAGCTGGAGCTTGGATCTGATCCAGGGGCTGCCGGGTCAGGACCTGGGCCACTGGCGCTGCCAACTGCGGCAAGCCATTGCCCTGGCACCACCCCACCTCTCCGTCTACGACCTCACCCTGGAGCCCGGCACCGTGTTTGCCCAGCGCCACGATCGCGGCCAGCTGCAGCTCCCCGATGCCGACCTAGGCGCCGACTTGATGGAGCTCACCTGGGCCGAGCTCAGCGCCGCTGGCTACGGACACTACGAGATCTCCAACTACGCCCTCCCCGGCCACGCCTCCCGCCACAACCGCGTCTACTGGAGCGGCGCCGGCTGGTGGGGCTTTGGGATGGGAGCCACCGCGGCGCCCTGGGGTGAGCGCCTGGCCCGGCCGCGCACCCGCGAGGCCTATGCCGACTGGTTGGCCCAGCCGGGCTCGCCGCCCGCTAGCGCTGGCCAGGCTTGCCCAGGCATGCCGCTGGATGAGCGCTTGCTGGTGGGGTTGCGCCGCCGCGAAGGGGTGTCCATGCCCGCCCTGCTGGCCCAGGCGGGGCTCGGGCCAGCAGCGCTTGTGGCCTTGCGTGGCCGCTTGGCGCCCTGGATCAGCGAGGGGCTGCTGCGGATTGAGGGGCCCCGCTGGCGACTCAGCGATCCAGCTGGCCTGGCCCTCAGCAATGGGGTGCTGCGGGAGCTACTGGCTTGGTGGCAGGAGCAGGAGTAGTTGCCTGGGCAGGGTGACGCTGGCTGGCGATCCAGCCCTGCAGCGCTGCCACCCCCAGGGCCCGACCCTGCAGCAGCGGCGGGCTGAAGGGGGGCTGGCGGCTGGTGAGCCCCAGCAGGTCGGCCGTGACCCGTACCTGGCCATCACAGCCCTCACCGGCGCCGATGCCTATTACCGGTAGATCCAATTCCTGTTGCAGCAAGGCGCCCAGATCGGCGGGCACGTGTTCAAGCACCAGGGCGAAGCAACCCGCTGCCTGCAGTGCCAGGCCTTGGCGCCGCAGCCGCTCGCGACTGACCTCATCATTGCCCTGGCGGCGGTAGCCCAGCCGATGCACCGACTGGGGGATCAGGCCGATGTGGCCCATTACCGGTATGCCGCTGCGCACCAACCGGTCGATCACGGCCAGGGTCTCAGGCTCGGCGCCTTCAAGTTTCACAGCGGCGGCGGGGGTCTCCTTGAGCACCCGGCCGGCGGCGGCTACCGCGTCGTCTGGGCTGCACTGGTAGCTGAGGAAGGGCAGATCACAAATAAGCAGGGGCATTTGCCCGGGGCCGCAGCTGCTGGCCAGGCCGCGGGCCGTGGCCCGGGTGTGGTGCAGCATCTCCTCGAGGGTCACCGGCAGCGTGGTGGCGTGGCCCAGCACGGTCATCGCCAGGGAATCCCCCACCAGCACCGCATCAGCTCCGGCCTCGGCCACCAGAGCGCCAGAGAGGGCATCCCAGGCCGTAAGCATCGTGATTGGTAGGCCAGCCTGCTTGCGGCTCGCCAGATCAGCGGGGCGCAGGGGCACGGGCTTCGGTGCGAGTGATGCCATTGCTAACATCTAACCGACTCGGACCCATGCGGCTCCGACGCCCAAATCTGGTCAGGACCGGAAGGGAGCAGCCACACGGGATGCTCAGGGCAGGCGTGGAATCCGGGTCACCCCAATCACAAACCGCTAGCTAGCTGTCCTGGCTCTGGCGGTTGAGCAGGAAGGGGGGGATTTTGGCGCCCCGTTCCTCCTGGCTGCTGCTGAACAGGGGGGTGCCGGCAAAGCTGACCACGGTGCGCTCGGTGCGGTATGGGGCGCCACTCTCAAAGCCGGTGGCGATCACGGTCACATGGATTTCGCCCTCGAGGCGTTCATCCACCACGGCACCGACAATGATGTTGGCGTCAGGATCGACTACCTCGTAGATCACTTCAGATGCGGTGGTCATGTCCTCGAGGGTCATGTCTTTGCCGCCGCTGATATTGATCACACAACCCTTGGCGCCGTCGATGCGGGCCGATTCCAGCAGGGGGCTGCTCATCGCCGCTTGAGCCGCCTCAAGAGCGCGGGAGCGGCCGGAGCCCACACCGATGCCGAGCAGGGCGGTGCCGGCGCCAGCCATCACCGAGCGCACGTCGGCGAAGTCGACGTTCACCAAGCCCGGCCTGGTGATGATGTCGCTGATGCCCTTAACGCCCATTCGCAGCACATCATCGGCGGCGCGGAAGGCCTCTTGCAGGGGGGCGCCGGCAATGGCATCGCGCAGGCGATCGTTGGGGATCACGATCAAGGTGTCGACGCTTTCGGCCAACCGGGCAATGCCCTCTTCGGCCTGACGCAGCCGCTTGCGACCTTCAAACCCGAAGGGCTTGGTGACGATGCCTACGGTGAGGGCTCCAACTTCCTTGGCGACCTCGGCCAGGATTGGTGCTGCGCCGGTGCCGGTGCCGCCACCCATGCCAGCGGCGATGAAAACAAGGTCGGCACCCTGCAGTGATTCCTGCAGTTCGGCCCGGGACTCTTCCGCAGCCTTTTGGCCGATTACCGGATTGCCGCCGGCACCCAGGCCGCGAGTCAGTTTTTGTCCGAGCTGGATGCGCTTCTGCGATGCCGACTGCAGCAGCGCCTGGGCGTCGGTGTTCAGCACCCGGTAGCCCACACCCTGAAGGTCGGAGGCAATCATCCGGTTCACCGCATTGCTGCCGCCACCGCCGACCCCGATCACTTCGATGCGTGCCGACTGGCTCGGCACAATCCCGCCTGAAACGCCGCCAAAGGACGGATCGTTTGAGGCCTGGACACCGTTTGACTGGGAGGAGCTTTGGGTCATAGCGGCATCGGGGGTGGCGGTGCGATCAATCGGCGACTGCATTATGTCGACGTTTCCTTGCCTGGATCAGGCGAGTGTCTCACCTTTGCGGGTTTCCTGGCATGTCTCTGCTGGATTCCTTACGGCTCACTGCTGGCGGCAGCCAGTCCAGGGGTGGCGGGTAGGCCCAGCTCGGGTTGTTCTGGATCGCTGAGATCGATGGATTGCAGCCGGCGGCCCTTCACCTTTGCCGGCAGTTCCTGTTGCAGGTGACGGAGTACTTCAAGGCGCCGCCCCAATTGGGCATCAGCCGGCCCGAGGCGCACCTTGCCGAGCCGCTTGCTCTGCAGCCAGAGGCTGCTGTCTGGTTCAAAGCGGATCTGGCTGATGTCGCCACCAAGCCGCCCCCGTTGTTCGAGCACCAGGGCGAGGGCCGGGCGGTAGCGGGCCTGCCAACCCAGCACCAGCAATCCGGCACTGGCTTTTGCTGCGGCCCCCTGGCCCTGGCCAATGCTCATCCAGTGGCCGAGTCGATCGACATAGCCCTGCTCGCTTCCCTTGGCGGTGCGTCGCTGGGCCCTGGCTACCGCCTGGCGGTCGACCAGTTCAATCCGCAGCCGCGGCGGTGCCATCAGCCGACTCACCTGCACCTGTTCCACCGGCAGGGCACTGGCCAGCACCTCGGCGATGCGTTTGGGGTGCAGGCCTAGCAGGGGTTGGGGAAAGGTCAGCCGGACGGCTTGCACCACCTGGTCGGTTCCCACCTGCTGGCTGCCCACCACCTCCACCTGGTCTGGACCGGTTAGCACCCATCCCTGACGCAGCAGGCCGTAGCCCAGGCCGCCGGCGAGGGCTAGCAGCACAAGGAAACGCCAAAGATTGCGCAGGCGCTCTCTTCGCCGCTGTTGGCGCAGTTGGCGCCGCCGCTCCGATCCAGGTGGGACAGGGGTGGCACTCACCGCAACAGGCTCCACTCCTGGCTCACAACTCGCAGCGCGAGCGCGACATCAGCTCAGCGATCCAGCGCCGGGCCCGCTCCGCATCGGCAAAGGGCAGGTCTTTTTGTTCGCCACCACCAACTAGGCGCAGGCGGCAGGCCCCCTGGCTCTCTTCCGTGAGGGGCGCCTCGCCCGAACCCAGCGACAGCAGCTCAACCAATTCGAGCTGCTTAATCACAAAAAAGTCATCCTGCTTGAGTTGGCCGGCTTCGAAGGAGCACCAACTCAGCACGCCATCCACCAGCCGGGCGCCGCCGCAGCTGTCGAGTTTGGCCAGCTCGGAGCCCTCGGCCCATTCGCGAAACAAGCGCTGCCTCCGCCGCTCTAGCCAGCCCAGGGCGGTGAGCAGCACGAACACCAAAAGCAGTGGCAGCCAAAGCAGGCCGTGACTCATGTCGAAGGGCCTCCGCTGAAAACTTGCAAGTGCCATTCTCGGGCCCCTTCAATCAATTCGCGCACCAAGGTGGGCAGGGTCACACCGGTGGCTGCCCAGAGCATCGGGTACATGCTCTGGCTGGTAAAGCCCGGCAGGGTGTTGATCTCGTTGAGCCACAGCTCGCCGCTGGCTTCGCAGAAGAAGAAGTCAACCCGCGAAAGACCCATGGCACCAACGGCCTCACAGGCCTCGATCGCCATGGCCCGGCAGCGTTCAGCCACCGCCTCTGGCACCAGCGCCGGGATCACGGTGTGGCTTTTGCCCTCGCTGTATTTGGTGTCGTAGTCGTACCAATCGGCTTCAAAGCAGATTTCGCCCAGCACCGAGGCCTGCAGGGGCTGGTGGCCGCCGCCCCGTACCGCGCATTCCAGCTCCCGGGCCGTCACCCCCTGCTCCACCACCAGCCGCGGATCAAGGGCGGCGGCAAGCTTGAGTCCGGCCTGCAGGCTGGCCCGATCAGTGGCCTTACTGATGCCCACCGAAGAGCCGAGGTTGGCGGGTTTGACGAAGCAGGGGTAGCCGAGCTGGCTCTCCAGCTGGTTGAGCAGGGCGTCGTCGTTTTGCGCCACCGCGCTGGCCGACACGCAGGCATAGGGCACCTGGGGCAGGCCGGCGGCGGCGAAGGCGGCTTTCATCGCCTGCTTATCCATGCCCACCGCCGAGCCCAGCACCCCCGAACCCACATAGGGAACCTGCATCAGGGTGAACAGCCCCTGGATCGTGCCGTCTTCGCCGTTGGGGCCGTGCAGCACAGGCAGCCACACATCAATCTCCAGGGCGCCGGCAGGTAAGCCCCGAAATCCAGGCGGAGGCAGCGGTTGGGGCAGTTGCTCAGGCCGGACCGGGCTGCCTTGGCGCAGCACAGCATCGGCCAACTCAGCTCCCCACCAGCGCCCTTCGGGGTCGATGTAGAAGCAATGCAGCGCGTATAGAGACGCGTTTTCGGCATCCCGCACGGCCGCCGCCACCGTGGCGGCGGAACGGATTGAGACGGCGTGTTCGCCGGAGGCTCCCCCAAAGATCAGACCAACGGCGATGGGGGTGGGAGTCATGCCAGCCGGTACGCGGCCCAGGGGGCCCAAAACTCAGGCCAGTTTGCCGCTCAAGGAGAAGGCGCGCACCTCTTCGATTTGCACCGTCACTAGGTCGCCCGGTTTGATCGGGCTGCCATCGAGGTTTTGGCCGGGAAAAAAGGTGAGCCGGTTGGTGCGGGTGCGGCCCATCACCTGCTTGGAGTTTTTGGGATTGCTGCTTTCCACCAGGATCTCCTCACAGCGGCCGGCGTAGCGGTTGCTGCGCTGCTGGGCGGTGCGCTCCACCAGGGCGTTGAGCTCCTGCAGGCGCTCCACCTTCACCGCCTCGCTGAGCTGGTTGGGCCAGTCGGCCGCTGGGGTGTTGGGCCGCGGCGAATAGGCGGCGGTATTGACCAGATCGAAGCCGATCTCCTCAATCAGGGCCAGGGTGCGGCGGTATTGGGCGTCGCTTTCGCCCGGGAAGGCCACGATTGCATCGGCACTGATGGCGGCATCGGGCATGCGCTCGCGGATGCGTTCAACGATGCGGCGATAGCGATCCACCGTGTAGCCGCGGGCCATGGCTTTGAGCACTTCGTCGTCGCCGCTCTGGAAGGGCACATGGAAGTGTTCGCACACCTTGGGTAGGTCGGCGCAGGCATCGATCAGCCGCTCGGTGAAGTAGCGCGGGTGGCTGGTGGCAAAGCGGATCCGCTCAATTCCGGCCACGTCGTGGACGTGATGGAGCAGGTCGGTGAGGGTGTGGGCGCGGCGGCCCTCCGGGCTGATGCCGGGCAGGTCGCGGCCGTAGGCATCGATGTTTTGGCCCAGCAGGGTGATCTCCTTAAAGCCGCGTGCCGCCAGGCCCTGCATTTCCAGCTTGATCGCTTCGGGCAGCCGCGACTGCTCCTGGCCGCGCACCGAGGGCACCACGCAGTAGGTGCAGCGCTCATTGCAGCCGTAGATCACATTCACCCAGCCGCATACCTGGCTATCGCGGCGCGCGGTGGCGATATCTTCAAGGATGTGCTGATCACCTGTGGCCAGCACCTGCTGACCCTGCTCCACCTGGGCCAGCAAGGTGTCGAGCCGGTTGGCGTGCTGGGGGCCCATCACCAGATCCAGCTCGGGCACTCGCCGCAGCAAGGATTCGCCCTCCTGCTGGGCCACACAGCCCGCCACCACCAGGGTGAGGTTGGGGTTGATTCGCTTGCGTTGGGCCTGGCGGCCTAGGTAGCTGTAAACCTTCTGCTCGGCGCTATCGCGGATTGTGCAGGTGTTGTAGAGCACCAAATCGGCGCTGTGCTCGTCTGTGCCGGCCCGGTAGCCCATGGCTTCCAGGATCCCGGCCATGCGCTCGGAATCCGCCTTGTTCATCTGGCAGCCAAAGGTGGTGATCCAGTAGCTGCCGCGCTGCGCTTGTGTCGCCGTCATCAACCCAGTTTCCGATATCGCTGGCTTAACTCAGAGATCTTCCACAAGGGTTAGCTGCTGTCCGCAAAGGGCCACCGCTCCCTCACGGCAGTCGCGCAGGTCTGCCAGCTGCTGCTCAAGCAGTTGTTGGATCAGGGAGGAGCGGATCGGTGCGCTTGTGATATTCAGGATCGCGAGTTGATCATGGTGATCCTGAGTTGTGTTGGCCCCAGTGGCTTGTTCACAGGCAACCTTTGAGCCATGCCAGCTTGGAAGCCCATTCCAGGAAAGGCCGCTGAAGCCATGCGCCTGAGCCTGCAACGCTTTCAGCTCACCAAGGCCGTGCCCCTGGCCATCAGCCGTGGCACGACGGCTGCGGTGGAGCACCTGCTGGTGAGCCTTGAGCACGACGGGCTCACGGGCATCGGCGAGACAGGTGGCTTCGATACCGGCCACCGCCATTACGACACCGATGCTGTTGCGGCGGAGCTGGAGGCGGTTGGCCCCCAGCTTGCGCTTCTGGCGCCCCAGCCCCTGCAGGCCCTGGAGCCCCTGCTGGCCGCCCTGAGCCCCCCGGCCCGTTGCGGCTTGGATCTGGCCCTGCATGACTGGTGGGGCAAAAGGTTGAACCAGCCGCTGCACCGGCTCTGGGGCCTGGATCCAGGCGCCTGTGTCGCCACCAGCGTCACCCTTGGCTTAGGTACGCCCGAGGCTGTGCTGGCGCGGCTCGAGCGCTGGTGGCTGCAGCTGCCTGCCACCCGCATCAAGCTCAAGCTGGGCAGCCCCGCTGGCATCGCCCACGACCTGGCCCTGCTGGAGGGGGTGGCTACCGCCCTCGAGCAGCGGCGCCAGCAGACAGGTAGCGCCTGTGAGCTGCAGGTGGATGCCAACGGCGGCTGGGATCTGGCCACAGCCCGGGCCATGCTCGAGCCCCTGGAGCGGGCCGGCGTGGTGCTGCTGGAGCAGCCCCTGGCGCCCCTGCTGGATCCGCAGCTGGATACCGCCGGCTTTGTAGCCCTGCGCGGGCTTTGCCCCCTGCCCCTGGTGGCCGATGAGAGCTGCTGGCAGCTGGCCGATCTGCTGCGGCTGGCCCCCCACGTAGATGGCATCAACATCAAGTTGCTCAAGAGCGGTGGCCTCAGCGAGGCCCTGCTGCTGGCCCAGACAGCTCGCCGCTTGGGTTTAGGGGTGATGGTGGGGTGCTACTCGGATGGGGCCCTGCTCAATGGCGCCGCAGCCCAGCTGCTGCCCCTGGTGACCTGGCCCGATCTCGATAGCCACCTCAACCTGGTGGACGACCCCTTCAAGGGGCTGCCTGTGGAGGGAGACGTGCTGATCCCGCCAGCGGGCCCCGGCCATGGCATCGATCTGGGTGTCGCCATGGGGCAGCTGTCATGTTGAGCCCAAACGCTCCGGTCGTGCTGCTGCAGCACGGGGGCCTCAACGACCTCAGCGGCAAGACCGGTTTGGCGATGTTGCGCTATCGCAGTGGGCCGATCGTGGCGGTGATCGATCCTGCTTTCGCTGGCTCCGACCTGCAGCAGGTGAGCGGCATTGAGCGGGCTGTGCCGGTGGTGGCTGACATGGCGGCAGCCCTGGCCTACGGGCCCGAGGTGGCGGTGGTGGGGCTGGCCCCCTCCGGTGGCCGCCTGCCACAAGCGATGCGGGCCGATCTGCTGGCGGCGCTGCAGGCGGGGCTGAACCTGGCTAGTGGCCTGCACAGCCGCCTTGGCGATGATCCCGAGCTGGCTGCCGCCTGCAGCCGAGCCGGTCAGTGGATCTGGGATCTGCGTCAGGAGCCGGCTGGCTTGGAGGTGGCCGCAGCGCGAGCCGCTGCCCTGCCCTGCCGCCGCGTTCTGGCCGTGGGTTCGGATATGGCCGTGGGCAAAATGAGCGCCTGCTTGGAGTTGCAGGCTGAGGCCAGGCGCCGCGGCCTTGATGCCCGCTTTGTGGGCACGGGGCAGGCGGGAATCTTGATCAGCGGCCAGGGCGTGGCCCTCGATGCCGTGCGGATTGATTACGCCGCCGGTGCCGTGGAGGCGGCCGTGCTGGCCGCCGCCGTTGGGGCCGGGCCGGAGGCGTTGCTGCTGGTGGAGGGCCAGGGGTCGCTTTGCCATCCGGGCTCCAGCGCCACCTTGCCCCTGCTGCGCGGCAGCCAGCCCACCGATTTGCTGCTGGTGCACCGCGCTGGCCAGAGCCACGTGCGCACCCGGCCAGGGGAGGTGCCGGTAGCGATCCCGCCCCTGCCCGAGTTGATCGCGGCGCTGGAGGCGCTGGCGGCCTTGGGGCGTCCCGATGGCCTGCGGCCGCGGGTGCGGGCCGTGGCGCTCAACACCGCCCGATTGGACGCCGCCGCAGCTCAGCTTGCTGTTGCCGCCACCGCGGCCGAGATCGGCTTGCCCTGCGCCGATCCGGTGCGGCATGGGGCTGCGGTTTTGCTGCAGGCGCTGCAGTAGGTCACAAAAAAGCCGCCCCAAAAGTGGTGGGGACGGCTAGGTAATCAAGGGCGAGCGAGGGGATTCGAACCCCCGGATGGCGGCACCACAAGCCGCTGCCTTAACCGCTTGGCGACGCCCGCCGCGCCTGTCGAATGTAGCAAGTCGTGGCCTGTCAAGGCTTCTCACCCGTTGCGGCGACCTGCTTCAGCACAGCTACCGCGGCCTCAGCCACATGATCGGAATTGCTACAAGGCAGAGAATCCCCGCGCCTGTTTGCAGTTCGGGCAGCACGCCGGCCACTGGTACCAGCAGCGGCGAGCGCAGCCAGGGCCCGACTAGGTCGCGTAGAAATGCTGCTGAGTCGGCGTCGAGCAGGGCTGCTGCCAGGGCAACCAGAAAGGCCGTGCCAATGAGCTTTTGGTCCATGCCCTTGCTCCTGAGCTCGCATTAGACAGGACGTTGAGGGTTGGGGCAAGGCGCCCTGCCGTGGCTAGCAATAGGTGTCAACCTTGTTTGCCTGCAACTTTGCACCGTTTGGTTTGCCGTTTGGACACCCCGGCCCGCTTTGCATGGGCGCCTGGCTTGATCGTGCTCGCCCTGGCTGCTGGCGGGCTTGCCCTCACCAATCCATCGCCAGCCGATTTCCGTGCCTACGCCAGTGATCGCCTAGTGGAAGAGATCAGCGAGGAGCTCTGCGGCGATGGCGGCCTGCCGGTGCTGTTGCGGATGGCAATCAACAACTGTGTGGGGCTTGTTCAGGCCCAGCGAGAGGCCTTGGCGGCCGTGGTGCTCAGCTACACCCGCCGCCGCAACTACGGCCTTTTGAGTGTTTTCGAAACTGAGCTGGGTGGTCAATCGCTGCTGCGCTGGCAGGTGCCGCGCTTTCGCTCCACCGTGGTGGGAGTAGCCGGTCAATTTGTATTGATCAGCGCTGCCACCGACCGTTCCGAGAGCCCCTAGTGGAGCTGCGCCTGCCCCGGGGACTGCTGGATCCGCGCCTGGGCGGAGCCGGGTTTCGCGCCGATGCGGATGGGCTGGTGTCCCTGTGCATCGCTTTCGAGGCGGGACGGATCACGGCCATTTCGCCCCGGCCCGCCCCGGCGGCGGCGGCGGCCAGCCTGCCCCTGGCCCTAACTCCCCTAATTGAGCCCCATGCTCACTTGGATAAGGCTTTCAGCGCCGCCGCCTTTCCCAACCGGGAGGGCACGATGGCGGCGGCCTTAGCTGCTAATCAACGCGAATACGCTCAGCGCAGCGTTGAGCAGGTGGCTGAGCGAGCTGAGCGCGCCCTGGAGCGGGCCTGGCGCAACGGCGTGCGGGCGATCCGCAGCCACATCGATAGCGTGGGGGTTGGGGCTGAGCCCAGCTGGGAAGCCCTGTTGGCGGCCCGTGAGCGCTGGCGCGATCGGCTGGAGCTGCAGCTGGTGGCCCTGGCACCGATGGCCCATTGGCTCACGGCGGAGGGGCAGGCCCTGGCCCGGCGGGTGGCCGCTGGCCAGGGCCTGCTGGGTGGGGTGATCGGGCCGCCCTATGGCCAGGGTGCCGCTCAGCGAAGCGCCGACCGCGAGGCCCTGCTGGCCCTGCTTGACCTTGCCGAGCGCCATGGTTGCGGTGTGGATCTGCACGTTGACGAAGCCGATGCCTGCCCTGGTGAGGGGGTGGCGATGGTGGCTCAGTTGGTGTTGGAGCAGCGCCGCGCCGTGGCGATCACCTGCAGCCACTCCAGCAGCATGGCCCTGTTGCCGCCACGCAACTGCGACCGGCTGGCGGATCGGCTGGCCGCCGCCAACATCGCCGTGGTGGCTCTGCCCACCTCCAATTTCTGGCTGCTGGGACGCCGGCCTGGGCGCACCCCCTGGCGGCGGCCCCTGGCGCCGATCCGCAGCCTGCAGCAGGCGGGCGTGCGGCTGGCTATCGGCGGCGACAACGTGCAAGACCCCTGGTATCCCGGCGGTGATTTCGATCCCATTGAGCTGCTGCGCTGGTCGGCGCCGCTCTGCCAATTGATGCCCTGGCAGCGGCTTGGCCTGGCCCCCTTCAGCACCGCCGCCGCAGCGGTGCTGGAGCTGGCCTGGGATGGGGTGGTGCGGCTTGGGGCGCCCGCCGATTTAGTGCTGCTTGGGGCTGGTAGCTGGGGGGAGCTCCTGGCGCGGCCGCCCCAGCGCCGGGTCTTGCGTCAAGGCGTCTGGCTGCCGCCGCCCGAAGCTGAGTTGCTCTCCCCCCTGTTACCACCCCATGGCTGAGCGTTGCCCTGAGGCCCAGATCGCTGCCCTGGCAGCTGAGCTGCGCCGGTTGGATTCGGCCCTGCCGCTGCTCGGGGCCGAGTCGCCGCTGGAGCTGGAGCGGCTCTCCCGCGACTACTACGACTACTCGCCAGTGCTGGTGACACTGCTGCAGGGCTGCCGCGCCCAGTTAGTGGCCAGAGCCACCACGGTGGAGCAGGTGCTGCTGGTGGCAGGAGCCTGTGCTCGCCAGGGCGTGCCCTTGACGGTGCGGGGTGCCGGTACGGGCAACTACGGCCAGTGTGTGCCGCTGCAAGGCGGCCTGGTGCTGGATCTCAGCGGCCTCAATCAGCTGCGCCAGCTCGATGAAGCCACCGGCGTGCTCGAGGTGGAGGCAGGCGCCTTGATGGGCGCGATCGAGCAGCAGTTGGCCCCCAGGGGCCGGGCCCTGCGGTTGGTGCCCAGCACGGTGCGCAGTGCCAGCATCGGTGGCTTTATCGCCGGTGGCTCCGGCGGCATCGGCTCCCTGCGCTGGGGTTTTCTGCGCGATCCCGGCAACCTGCTGGGCCTGGAGGTGGTAACCCTCGAGCCCGAGCCGCGGCTGCTGCAGCTCGATGCCGCCGCCAGCGCCCCGCTCAACCATGCTTACGGCACCAATGGCATCATCACGGCCCTGCGGCTCCCTACCAGCGAGGCGGTGGTTTGGCAGCAGCTGTTGGTGGGCTTCGAGCAGTGGGGGCAGGCCCTGGCGGCGGCCCAGGCCCTTGCCAGCGCAGCCTTTGAGCTCAATGCCATCACCGTGCTGGAGGGGGCGCTGGCTAGCCAGCTCCCCTGGCCGGCGGGCTGTCCGGCGCCCGAACCTGGTGAGCAGCGCCTGTTGTTGCTGGCCGCCCCCGCCTCGCTGGAGGTGTTGCCGAGCTGGCTGGCGGCCAGGGGCGGAGCGCTGCGCTGGCAGGCCCCCCAGGGCCAGAGCCGGGGGCTGCCGCTGCGGGAGCTCAGCTGGAACCACACCACCCTGCATTGGCGCGCCAAGCATCCGGATTGGACCTACCTGCAGATGCTGCTTCCTCAGCCGGAGGCCCCCTGCCTGGAGCGCTTGCGGGAGCAATGGGGCGACGACCTGCTTTGGCACCTGGAGGCCGTGAGGCAGCAGGGTGCGGCTCGGCTGGCGGCCCTGCCGCTGCTGCGCTGGCGCGGCGAGGAGGCTCTGCAGCAGATGCTAGACGATTGCCGCCGCTGCGGTGCCGTGTTGTTTAACCCCCACGTGATCAGCGTCGAAGATGGTGGCTTGGGTGTGATCGATGCCGACCAGGTGGCAGCAAAGGCCGCCTACGACCCGGCCGGCCTGCTCAACCCCGGCAAATTGCGCGGCTGGCTCAGCAGCCCAGGCTGAGGCGGGTGTCGGCGCCGGTGATCGGGTTGGTGCCTTCGGCATCGCGGCAGAGGGAGCGCTGGTCTACCCGGTCGATCAGGGCGTCGCTGAAGTCGGCATCGGTGACGTTGGCGCCGCGGAAGCTGCTGCCTGAAGCGATTGCCCCGGTGAGAATGGCCCCGCTGAGATCGGCTCCAGAGAGGTCCACCTTGTCCATCAGGGTGCCGCTGAGATCGGCGCCGGCGAAATTGGCATTGGGGAAGGCCGCCTGGGTGAGAATCGCCCCGTGCAGATCGGCGCCGCTGAAGTTGGCGTGCCGTCCCGTGGCCCCAGCGAAGGAGGTATTGGCTAGATCCTGGCCGCTGAAATCCTGCTCGTTTTGGTTGGTGAGCGTGTAGTCCACTCCGGAGAAGTCGGCCGCCGCCGGCAGTGGAGAAAGCAGTGGAGACAGCAGCAGCACCAGGGCTAGGGAAAGGGCTATTGATTCCGCCACTGATTTGGCAACTGATTTGGCTCCTGACAGGGCCGCTGAGAGGAGCTCGACGAGGGGAGCCATGGGGATGGGCCGCGGGACCTCACTCTGGCCTGGATGGTGTGCGGTGGCAGCAGGGGGGGAGTAGGTGCGCGTTTTAAGACTTGACTTGGCCTTAGCTAAACCAATAAGCAAAAACCTGCTTGAGCCTGATTGGGGGGGGGGTGGCTCGAGCCGTGCTGGTGGCGATGAGCAGCAGATGAATTAACCAAACTCAGAAGTCTTTGGGCTTGCAACTGGGGCTTGCTCTGATGTGGCTAGCTGGCCGAGTAGGTAGAGAGAGCCAGCGACTACCACGCGCTGCAAACCACTTCCCGCTTGGGCCAGCCCGGCCTCGAGGCTGGGGGCGCTGTGCAGCTGGCTAGCGAGTCTGGGACAGGCGGAAGTAAGGGCTTCAAGGCTCCAGCAGGCGTGCCCTGGCACCGGAACGATCCAGGCCCGGTCGTCCGGGGCCAGCAGGGCCGCGGCTATCTCAGGCCCCTGCTTATTGGCCAACATGCCGAGCAGCCAGTAGCGCGGGCCGGGGGCCAGGCCGTGGCGCGCGGGATGGGCGTCGAGTTCGGCGCGTAGGGCGAGGGCGGCCGGCAGGTTGTGGGCGCCATCGAGCAGTAGGGGTAGGCCGTGCCAGTTCAGTTGTTGCAACCGGCCTGGCCAGCGGGCTGCTGCGAAACCGCGGCGTATGGCTGGGTCGTTGACCGGCCAGCCCCGCTCCCTTAAGGCCCGCAGCAGGCCCAGGGCGACGGCGCCATTGGCGGCCTGCACTGCTCCTGAAAGCCCCAGGGTCCACTGGTTGAGGTCCAGGGGCTGCACCCAGCGCAGCTCGGCTCCCATCGCGGCAGCCCGCTCCACCAGCACCGCCTCCACCTCCGGGCTCTGGGGAGCGCTAATTGCCACGGCTCCCGGCTGGAGCACGCCGGCTTTTTCGGCGGCAATCGTGGCTGGATCCGGCCCGAGGAACTCAGCGTGGTCGAGCCCCACCGAGGCAAAGCCGATCACGGGCCGGTGGGGATGGCAGGTGGTGGCGTCGAGCCGGCCCCCAAGTCCCACCTCCAGCACCACCAGCTCACAGTTCGCCTCTGCGAAGGCCAGAAAGGCGGCGGCGGTGACCAGCTCAAAAGGGGTTAGCTGGTGGCGTTGGGCGACCGGCGTGGCGGTTTCCAGGTGGCGGCGCAGGCATGGCGCGGCGATTGGGTCATGGCCCAGCCGGATCCGCTCGGTCCAGCTCGCCAGGTGCGGCGAGGTGTAGAGGCCGGCGTGGATGCCGCTGGCCAGCAGGGCCTGGTGCACCAGGGTGCAGATTGAGCCCTTGCCATTGGTGCCCGCCACCTGCACGGCGGCAATGCGGCGCTCGGGGTTGCCAAGCTCAGCCAAGGCGGCCTGGAGGCGATCGAGTCCCAGGTCGACGCCGCGGCGGCTGAAGGGCTCGATCAGGTCGGCGAAGTTGTCGGGTTCAGCGACCAAGGCTGTTTCAGCGCCCAAGGCTGACTAGGGCGCGCTCGAGGCGGTCGACGGCTAGGCGCAGGTGGCGGGGCTGGATTACCAGAGGGGGCACGAAGCGCACCACCCGTGGGCCGGCGGGCACCAGCAGCAGCCCCTGCTCCATGGCCGCCTTGACGATGTCCGGAGCGCTTGGGGCCTCTTCGCGCAGCACCAGGCCTTGCAGTAGCCCCCAGCCCCGCACCCCCTCCAGCAGGGTGGGGTGGCGGCTCACCAGCTGGGCCAGTAGCTCTTGCAGCAGTGCGCCCATCCCCTGCACGTGGCTGAGCAGGTCGCGGCGCTCCAGCTCGGCCAGCACGGTGAGGCCGGCGCGGCAGGCGAAGGGGTTGCCGCCGAAGGTGCTGGCGTGTTCACCGGGGCGGAAGTGATCGACTGAGGCTTTCACCGCCAGGGCACCGATCGGGATGCCGCCGCCGAGGCCCTTGGCCAGGGTGATCGCATCGGGCTCGACGCCCAGCTGCTCGTAGCCCCAGAGCTGGCCGCTGCGGCCGACGCCGATCTGCACTTCATCGAAGATCAGCAGGATGTTGTGGGCGTCGCAGAGCTCGCGCACCCGCTGAAAAAAGGCCCTGTTGCCTGGATGCACGCCGCCTTCGCCTTGAATTGGTTCGAGCAGCACGGCGGCCACCCGCGGACCCTGAACTTCGCAGGTGGCGAGCAGGGCTTCAAAGGCGGCCGTGTCGTTGTAAGGGAAGTAGCGGAAGCCCTGCACCATCGGCTCAAAGCCCTGGTGGTACTTGGGCTGGCCCGTGGCCGTAACCGCAGCCAGGGTGCGGCCGTGGAAGCTGGCCTGGGCGGTGAGAATTAGGGGCGCCTTGCCGTCGCCAGTGGCAATGCCCCTCACCGTGTGACCGTGCTTACGGGCCAGCTTGATGGCGGCCTCATTGGCCTCAGCGCCGGAGTTGCAAAAGAAAACCCGATCCAGGCAGCTGCTGGCGGTGATTGCAGCGGCGAGTTCCTCCTGCTCGGGGATTCGATACAGATTGGATACGTGCTGCAGCTTGCCCAGCTGGCGGCTTAGGGCCCGCTTCAGGCGCCCGTCGCTGTGACCGAGGGTGCAGACGGCAATGCCGGCTACGCAGTCGAGATAGCGCTTGCCATTGCTATCCCAAACCCAGACTCCCCGGCCCCGGGTGAGGCTGATCGGGAAGCGGGCATAGGTGTCCATCACGGCTGAGGCAGATATGCCTGAGGGGGTGATGGGCGAGATGGGAGCGGTGGGACTCGAACCCACAAACCCGAAGGCGCTCGATTTTGAGTCGAGTCCGTCTACCAATTCCGGCACGCTCCCGCAGTTGAGAGCTTAAGCCGCCGAGCTGACACGCTCAATGCTGGCACCGGCCGCATTGAGCTTGCCCTCAAGATTTGCGTAGCCACGGTCTAGGTATTCCAGGCCGCGCACGCTGGTGATGCCGTCGGCGGCTAGGCCGGCCAGCACCATGGCGGCGGAGGCGCGCAGGTCGCTGCCTTGCACTGGAGCACCGCTGAGGCGGGCCACCCCTTCCACAAAGGCGGTGTTGCCCTGCATGCGGATGGCCGCACCCATGCGTTGCAGTTCGCCCACGTGCTGCAAGCGATTTTCAAAGATGTTTTCGGTGATGACGCTGGTACCCCGGGCCGTGGCCAGCAGGCTCATGAAAGGGGCCTGCAGGTCTGTTGGGAAGCCAGGGAATGGCTGGGTGCGCAGGTCGACTGCATTGATCTGGTCGGCCTTGATGGTGAGCCCGACGCCGTCGTGCTCCAAGGTGCAACCCGCCTCCTCAAGCTTGGTGAGCACGGCGCCAAGGTGATCTGGGATCACTGGGGTTACCCGCAAATGGGAGCGGGTGATGGCCGCTGCCAGTAGAAACGTGCCCGCTTCGATGCGATCTGGGATTACGGCGTAGTCGGCGCCATGCAGGCGATCCACACCCACGATTGTGATCGTGGAAGTGCCGGCGCCGCGCACCTTGGCACCCATGGCGATCAGCAGGCCAGCCAGATCAACAACCTCTGGCTCTAGTGCGGCGTTGTCAATAACCGTCTCGCCATCGGCGAGCGCCGCCGCCATCATCAATGTCTCGGTGGCGCCAACGCTGGGGCAGTCCATATGGATGCGGCCGCCCGTGAGGCGATGGCCGCTGCCCGGTACCACCGCGGTAACGACCCCATGCTCAATGGTGACTTGGGCACCGAGGGCCTTTAGACCTTTGACATGCTCAACAACGGGCCGGGTGCCGATCTGGCAGCCGCCTGGCAGGGGCACCTTGGCCATGCCAGTGCGGGCCAGCAGGGGGCCGATGCAGAAGAAGCTGGCCCTCAGGCTGTTAACCAGCTCATAGGGGGCTGTAGAGCTATTGATTGAGTCGCCCTTTAATTCCAGCGCGTCACCATCACGGTGCACTTGGCCGCCAAGGCTGCTGAGCATTTCGCTCATGGCGGCGATGTCGGTGAGCGGAGGGACGTTTCTCAGTCGGATCGTTTCCCTAGTTAACAGACAGGCAGCCATCAGCACCAATGCTGAATTCTTGGCACCACTCACCTGCAGCTCACCGGAGAGGCGCCGGCCGCCTCGGATTTCCAGCTGAGGATTTTGAAGAGAACGGGTCTTGTTAGGTGGCTGGACAGCGATCAGACCCATGGAACGACTGCCCGGCTCACGTCGCAGCATATTGACAACAAAAGGTGAGACCGTCTAGACGGCCGCCGCCGGAACTGGCTCCGACCGCTGGTGCGGGTTGCCGATGGCGTATGTTTTCATCGTTGCAACGAGCCCAGCTCTAGCGACAGCCACGCGGATGTGGCGGAATTGGTAGACGCGCTAGTTTCAGGTACTAGTGGCAGCAATGTCGTGGGAGTTCAAGTCTCCCCATCCGCACTCTTCTCATGATAGTTCTCAAGATCTCAAACGCTTCCGAGGTGATGGCCTCGAAGTTAGGCAAATTCCTTGAGAGCCTTACTCCCGACAGCCTTGATCAATCCACGATCGAGGACATTGTCCTCAAGAAATTGGTCGAAAACCTGCATGCCGAAGGCTTGAAGGGTGAGGTTGCCTCAGTACGTGGGCTCGATTTAGACGGCAAGGAGCTCGTAGTGCACGACGGTTTGAGTGTGCGCCGTCACCAGGCTTTCTGAAGTGATCCATCGCGATGGCTTGAGTGCTGCTGAGCCGCTCACTAGCCGCCGCAACCCGCTGGTAAAGCAGCTGCGTCTGCTGCACGAGTCTCGCGGTCGCCGCGAGCAGGGTTTGCTGCTGCTGGAAGGCACCCACCTCCTGCAGGAGGCGGTCCGTTTAGGGCTTCAGCCCAGGGACGTGCTGGCTACCGCCGCTTGGCTGGCTGACCATGGCGAGCTGGTGGCAGCCCTGCCTCCAGGCTGCAGTTGGCGACTGGTGAGTGCTGAGGTGCTGGAGGCCATAGCCACTACCCAGCATCCCGACGGAGTGGTCGCCAGCCTGCTGCCTCCGACGGCAGCCGCTCCAGGCGTGGCCAGCTTTGTGCTGGCCCTTGATGGGATCCAGGATCCCGGCAACCTCGGCACCTTGATGCGCACTGCCTTGGCAGCGGGGGTTGGGGCCCTGTGGTTGGCCGATGGGGCTGACCCCTTTCAACCCAAGGTGTTGCGCGCCTCGGCGGGGGCTGCCTTGGCCCTGCCCCTGGTGCGAGAGAGCAGGCAGGAACTGGCGGACCGGTTGCAGGCCGCAACGGCCGCCGGCCTGCAGCTGGTGGTTGCGGTGCGCCCTGAGACCGGATCGGTGGCTGCTACTTCGGCACCTATTCCCTATTGGAAGCTCGATTGGACCCGGCCCACGCTGTTGCTGCTTGGCAACGAGGGGGCCGGGGTGTCAGCGGAGCTCCAGGCCCTGGCCAGCCAGCGCGTCACCATTCCCCACAGCCCAGTGGTGGAATCCCTCAATGTGGCCGTGGCGGCAGCTCCGCTACTGCTCGAGCGTCTGCGCCAGCAGGCAGGAGCTTGACGGGGGAGAATGCCCGTCAACAACCGCAGTGCTGCCCGGTGAGCGACGCCCCCCTCGACGGATCGCGTTTTGACGGATTGCGTTTTGATGGTTCGAGCTTCGATTACGACGTGATCGTGATCGGTGCCGGCTATGGCGGCTTCGATGCGGCGAAGCACGCTGCCGACCATGGCCTGCGGGTCGCCATTGTTGAGTCGCGCGACATGGGTGGCACCTGTGTGAACAGGGGCTGTGTGCCTTCCAAGGCCCTGCTGGCGGCCAGTGGCCGGGTGCGGGAGCTGGCCGACGCCGAGCATCTGGCGGGCTTCGGCATCCACGCCGCCCCAGTGCGCTTTGAGCGCCAAAAGATCGCCGACCATGCAAACCAGCTGGTGGCAACTATCCGCAGCAATCTCACCAAAACCCTGGAGCGCGCCGGTGCCACGATCCTGCGGGGGCAGGGCCGCCTGGCCGGCCTTCAGCAGGTCACGGTGCGCGAGAGCGGCAGTGGCATCGAGCGCACCATCAGCGCCCGCGATGTGATTCTGGCTACCGGTTCCGAGCCTTTCGTGCCCCGCGGCATCGAGACCGATGGCCGCACCGTCTTCACCAGCGATGAGGCGGTGAACCTCGAGTGGCTGCCCCGCTGGCTGGCGATCATCGGCAGCGGCTACATCGGCCTGGAATTTGCCGATGTGTACACGGCCCTAGGCTGCGAGGTCACGATGATCGAGGCCCTGGATCGGGTGATGCCCACCTTCGATCCCGACATCGCCAAGCTCGCCGCCCGCAAGCTGATCGACGGTCGCGACATCGATGCCCGCGCCGGCCTGCTGGCCCGCAAGGTGACCCCCGGCTGCCCGGTGAAGATCGAGCTGGCAGACATGGCCACCAAGGAGCTGGTGGAAACCCTGGAGGTGGATGCGGTGCTGGTGGCAACTGGGCGGGTGCCCTCTAGCGCCGAGCTCAACCTGGCTGCCGTTGGTGTGGAAACCGAGCGGGGCTTCGTGCCAGTCGACGAGCGGATGCGGGTGTTGGTGGGAGGTGAGCCGGTGCCGCACCTTTGGGCCGTAGGCGATGTGACCGGCAAGATGATGCTGGCCCACACCGCCGCCGCCCAAGGCACCGTGGCGGTAGACAACATTCTTGGCCACAGCCGCCAGATCGACTACCGCTCAATCCCAGCGGCCACCTTCACCCACCCGGAGATCAGCTCGGTGGGCCTGAGCGAGGCCGACGCAAAAGTCTTGGCTGAGCAAGAGGGCTTTGAGCTGGGCCTGGTGCGCAGCTACTTCAAGGCCAATTCCAAGGCCCTGGCTGAACTCGAGGGCGAAGGCCTGATGAAATTGCTGTTCAACAAAGCCAGTGGTGAGGTGCTGGGCGCCCACATCTTTGGCTTGCATGCGGCGGACCTAATCCAGGAGATCGCTAACGCCGTGGCTCGCCGCCAGAGCGTGGTGCAACTGGCCACGGAGGTGCACACCCATCCGACCTTGAGCGAGGTGGTGGAAGTGGCCTACAAGCAAGCAGCCATGGCGGTGGCAGGCTGAGCACCATGGAGATCCGTCGCCGGCCGCCCAACCCCAAGGTGAAGGTGGCCTTTCTTGAATACGCCATCCGTCACGAGGACAGCGAGCCACGTCACATTCTTGAGCAGATCCTCTGGGAGAAGAATCGGGAGATAACGGCCGCCCGGGAGAGGGTGCCCTTGGAGAAGCTCAAACAGCAGGTGGCTGAGCTGCCGGCGACCAGGGATTTTTTGGCGGCTCTGCGGGCCTCCTGCCGCAAGCCGGCGGTGATCGCCGAGGTGAAAAAGGCCAGCCCCAGCAAGGGCGTGATTCGCGAGGACTTCGATCCCGAAGCGATTGCCAAGGGCTACGCCGCCGGTGGCGCTAGCTGCCTCTCGGTGCTCACCGATAAGCAGTTTTTCCAGGGTGGCTTTGAGGTGCTGGTGCATGTGCGCCAGGCGGTGGATCTGCCCCTGCTCTGCAAGGACTTCATCCTGAGCCCATATCAGCTCTATCAGGCCCGCGCCGCCGGGGCCGATGCTGCCCTGCTGATCGCTGCGATTCTCAGCGACCAGGATTTGGCTTACCTGCTCAAGGTGGCCAGGGCTCTGGGCCTGGCCGTGCTGGTGGAGGTGCACGACGGCGAGGAACTAGAGCGGGTGCTGGGCCTTGATGGCGTGCAACTTATCGGTATCAACAACCGCGATCTAGCCAGCTTCCATACCGATCTGGCCACCACCGAGCAGCTCACTGCCGTTTACGGCGAACGCATCCGCGCCAAGGGCTGCCTGCTGGTGAGCGAGTCGGGCCTGTTCACCCGCGACGACCTCGACCGGGTACTGGGTGCTGGCGCCGAGGCGGTGCTGGTGGGCGAAGCGCTGATGCGTCAGGCCGATGTGACCGCCGCCCTGGAGACCTTGATCGGCAGCGACTGATGTTTGTGTTTTCAAGACTTAGCTAAGCCATGGTTTAGCTAGGTAGCGCGCAGGTTGGACACTGCCGCCATTCCGGCCGCCATCCCAGCCGCCGCGCCGGTCGCCACGCCAGCCTCCACAGCGGACGCCACAAAATGAATGCAACAAAAAGCCCCCGCCACAGGGCGAGGGCTTGGGGAGTGCGGGGCTGCCGCAGCAGCCAGTCGCTCACACCTTGCGGGAGTAAAACTCAACCACCAGCAGTTCGTTGATCTCAAGGGCGACCCATTCGCGCTCGCATTTGCTGATCACCTTGGCGACGAGCTTGTTCTTATCGAGCTCCAGGTGGGGCGGGATGTTGGCCAGACCCGGGAACGCCAAGTTGCCTTCAGCTAATTGCTTGCTCTGCTTGCGCTCGCGCACGGCGACCACATCGCCGGCCTTGCACTGGTAGCTGGGGATATCCACGACGCGGCCGTTCACGGTCACGTGGCCATGGTTAACCAGCTGGCGGGCGCCGGGGACGGTGGGGCCAAAACCCAGACGGAAGCAAACATTGTCGAGACGGTTCTCGAGCAGTTTCAGCAGGTTGGTACCCGTAGAACCCTCCTGGGCCCGGGCTTTCTTGACGTAGCGAACCAGCTGACGTTCGGAGATGCCGTAGTTGAAGCGAAGCTTTTGCTTCTCTTCGAGGCGGATGGCGTATTCGGAGCGCTTGCGACGGGCTTGGCCGTGCTGACCGGGGGGATAAGACCGCTTGGCGGACTTACGGGTGAGACCGGGAAGGTCTCCCAAGCGCCGCGTGATCCTCAGACGAGGGCCGCGGTAGCGAGACATGAAAACAAATTCAAAGGACGAAGTACCTCCCTTGGGAGGCAAGGCGCTGCGGTATCGAGCATGCTGGGATGAACCCGCTAACTCGAGCTGTGCCGCGCCAACGATCGATCCTATCGGTTGGGCCGCGCAGCCTCGATCTCCAGCCAGAGCCTGGCCTCGCCTCGCTGCAACAGGCCGAGCTTGGGGCTTCACCCCAACTGCCGATCAACCAGTCAACCCAGTTGCCGACCCAATTGCTTACTAGTGGCCTGGCGGCACTATTGCTCGCCTTGATCAGCTTTTATCGCCAGTGGATTTCGCCCTTGCTGGGGCCCCGCTGCCGTTTCATTCCCAGTTGCAGCGCCTACGGCCTCGAGGCGATCAGCCGCCATGGGCCCTGGCGGGGCAGCTGGCTCACCCTGCGCCGGCTGCTGCGTTGTCATCCCTTCACCGCCTGCGGTTGCGATCCCGTGCCCGATTGATGCTCTCCTCCACTCCCTCTTGGCCCTCTCCCACTTCGCCCTCCCCCTCCCCCGGGCTTCCGGTTTTGCTGCTGCTAACCCGCAAGGGGTGCTGTCTGTGCGAGGGACTGGAGCAGAAGTTGCGCGCCATCGATCCTCCGCTGGTGCTGGAGTTGATCGATGTGGATGGTGATCCCGCCCTGCAGGCCCGTTTTGGGCTGGAGGTGCCGGTGCTGCAGGTGCGCTCCGGCCAGGGAGAGCGGCAGCTGCCCAGGGTGCCGCCCCGGCTGGCTGGCGCCAGCTTGCAGGTTTGGTTGCAGAAGCACGGTTTTTCCAGCCAGGACGCTTAGAAAGGCGCCAACTGCCTCGCCGGTGCCATGACCCAGCTGCTCCACCCAGTCCTGCAGCAGGTGGGTTTGGAGGTGCCGGTGGGCGTGCCCAACGGGGAGCTGAGCGGCATCAGCTGTGATTCCCGCCGCATCGGGCGGGGCACTTTGTTTGTGGGCCTGCCTGGCACCCAGGTGGATGGGGGCCGCTTCTGGCCCCAGGCCCTGCATGCCGGTGCGGTAGCTGCGGTGATTAGTGAGGCCGCGGCGGCCCTTCAGCCGCCTGGACCAGGCGATGCTGTGCTGGTAGCGCCTGAGCCGCTGACCCGCTGGGCCGGAGAGCTGGCGGCTGCCTTCTGGTCCCAGCCCAGTCGCCGGCTGGCCCTGATTGGCGTAACTGGCACTAACGGCAAAACCACCACCACCTATTTGATCGAGCATCTGGCCGTTTCGTCAGGCAGGCCTTCGGCCCTGTTTGGCACCTTGGTGAATCGCTGGCCTGGCCACAGCGTGACGGCTCAGCACACCACGGCCTTCGCTGATCTGCTCCAGGCCCAGCTGGCCCAGGCCGTTGAGGCCGGTGCCCAGATCGGTGCCATGGAGGTGAGCTCCCATGCCCTTGATCAGCAGCGGGTAGCTGGCTGCCACTTCTCCGGCGCCGTGTTTACCAACCTCACCCAGGATCACCTCGACTATCACCCGTCGATGCAGGCCTATTTCGAAGCCAAGGCGCGGTTGTTTGCGGAGCCGCTGCTGGCTGGTGGGGCGGTGGTGAATGGCGACGACCCCTGGGGTGCCCAGCTGGTGAGCCGTCTAGGTAAGGCCTGTTGGCGCAGCTCCCTGGAAGACCCCAGCGCCGAGCTGTTCATCCGCGATTTGCAGCTGGGGGCAGGCGGCGTCCGCGGGGTGCTGCAGACGCCGGCTGGGGAGGGGGCATTTCACTCACCCCTGCTGGGGCGCTTCAACCTGATGAACCTGCTGCAGGCGGTTGGGGCCCTGGTCCAGCAGGGCGTCCCCCTGCCCCAGTTGCTGGAGGGGCTAGCCAACTTCCGCGGCGTGCCTGGTCGCATGGAGCGGGTGGTGGTGGGCGACGGCGGCGGTGATCCAGCCGTGCTGGTGGATTACGCCCACACCCCCGATGGCCTGGCCAACGCCCTGGCTGCTTGCCGCCCCTTCACGGTGGGGCGTCTGATCTGCGTGTTTGGCTGCGGCGGCGACCGCGACCGCAGCAAGCGGCCCCAGATGGGAGCGATCGCCGCGCAGCTCGCTGACCAGCTCTATGTGACCTCCGACAACCCCCGCACCGAGGACGCCCAGCAAATCCTGGCCGATGTGACTGCCGGCATTGCCCCTGGAGCATCCATGCAGGTGGAGGCCGACCGGGCGATAGCGATCGCTGCCGCCATCGCCGCGGCAGCACCTGGGGATTTGGTGCTGATTGCCGGCAAGGGCCATGAGGACTACCAGATCCTCGGCACCACCAAGGTTCACTTCGACGACCGGGAAGAGGCGGAGAAAGCCCTGCGCCGCCGGCGGGTCTGAGCGACGCGCGGCTGAGTTGGTGGGCGTAAACCAACAAACTCGGACGCTGGTCTGGTTCCAGTCAGGCCAGCTAGATACCTTGGGCCTGCCATCTGTCTCCACCCTGTCTCAGCGATGACCCAGTCACAACCGATGTCTAGGCGATTCCTAGCCGAGCTGATCGGTACTTTCTGGTTGGTGTTCGGTGGTTGCGGCAGCGCGGTGCTGGCTGCGGTTTTCCCCTACGCCCAGGCCGATGCCAATCCCCTGGGACTGGGTTTCCTCGGGGTATCCCTGGCCTTTGGTCTCACCCTGCTCACCATGGCCTACGCCATCGGCCATATTTCTGGTTGCCACATCAATCCAGCCGTGAGTTTTGGCTTGTGGGCAAGTGGCCGTATGCCTGGATCCCATCTGCTGCCTTACATCGTGGCCCAGGTACTTGGTGGCACCCTTGCAGGGGGGCTGATCTATGGCATTGCCAGCGGTCGACCTGGTTTTGAGCTGTCCGGCTCCAACCCCCTGGCTACCAACGGCTTCGGCGCCCATTCCCCTGGGGGTTATGGCCTGGTTTCAGCGCTTCTGATCGAACTAGTTCTTACTTTTATCTTCCTGCTGGTGATTCTCGGCACCACCCATCGAGATGCCATTGCCAGCATGGCCGGAGTGCCTATCGGACTGTCGTTGACCTTGATCCACCTGATCAGCATCCCAGTTACCAATACCTCAGTGAACCCTGCCCGAAGCACTGGCGTGGCCCTGTGGGTTGGTGGCGATGCCATGGGCCAGCTTTGGCTGTTCTGGCTAGCACCAATTGTTGGTGCCCTATTGGCGGGCTGGGTTCAGAGGCAGCTGCTGGATGGGTCTCGCCCCAGAGCTTGAGGCGAAACCATCTAGACCAGTGACCCTCAGTCCTGAGAACCTTCTTGGGAGCGCAGGGCGCCGTAGCTAATGGCGGCCAGCCCAACGGGGAGCAACAGCCACCAGAGCCTGGTTCGGTCTATCCGTAGGTCTGTTCTGGTGGCGGCATCTGTTTCTTTGGCACCAGCAAAGGGGGATTCCTTACTACTGCCGGCTGCCTTAGTGCCCTGGAGTTTCTCCAGGACTGGGGTTGCCGCCTCGGCGGCTTGAGGTGCAGATAACGGAGTACTGAAAAGTGCGGTGCAGCTCAGTCCGGCGCTGCAGGCGCTGAGCAGCAGTAGTTGGCGTAGGGAAGGGATGGGTGCCATCAATTGGCTCTAGGGCTTTTACATAGTGGCCAGAACTGCTCCTATTGGCATCGTGCCTTCCGTGCGGACTTTTAGAGATTTGCCAGCAAGTAGTCAATCTCAGCTTCGGTGCTGGTGATGTGGGTGCAGGCCCGCAGGCAGTGGGGATCGTCGAGGCTGCGCAGCCAGATGCCTTGCTCACCTAGGCGCTTCACCACCATTTCCGGATCTTCCCCGCTGATTTCAAAGCTGACTAGCCCCGCTGGTGGCGGCACCTCCAACAGCGTGCGGGCGCGCGGGTTTGCCTGCAGTCCTTGCCAGAGATAGCCGCTGCGCCGCTTAATCAGGGCCAAGCGCTCTTCGGCGGTGCCTTCCGCCTCCAACAGGTGCAGGGATTGCTCAAGACCAGCGCAAAGGGGTATGCAGGAGGTGGCTACTTCAAAGCGCCGGCTGTCCGTGTGAAATTCGCTCTGGCCGCTGGCTTCGTGGCTGAGACTGCGCCAGCCGATCAAAGTTGGTCTGGCCTCGCGCACCACCCGCTCCGATAGGGCTACTGCTCCCAGTCCCTCGGGGCCACAACACCATTTGTGGCCGGTGCAGCCGTAGATGTCAGCGGCGGCTGCACCGGCTTCGATGGGGATGGCCCCAAGGGATTGGGCCCCGTCCACCAGCAGCCAGGGATGCTTGGGGTGTGAGCTGAGCTGGCCGGCTACCGCTGCAATCGGCATCACCTGGCCCGTGTTCCAGAGCAGGTGTGAAAGCACAACCAATCGGGTGGCGGGGCTGAGCTGGCGATCCAATCGCTGCAGCACCTGCTCGTTTGTGTCATCGGCAGTGCCGCGCAGATCCGCCACCGGCAAGGTGGTGAGCACAAGCCCTTGGCGGTGGGCTAGTTCGCGGCAGGCGGCCACCACCCCCGGATGCTCGCAGTCGCTGATCAGGAGTTCGTCGCCTGCCTGCCAGGGCAGGCCCCAGAGCGGTAGTACGCAGCCACTGGTTACGTTTTCGCTGAAGGCCAGCCGGTGCGCCGGCACGCCAAACCAGCCAGCCAGGTGTTGACGCAGCTGGCTGGTGGTCTGTTCCACAAAAGGCCACACCGCTCCGGTAAACGGCCCCAGCTCCTGGATTGTGCGCCAAGCGGCCGTGATGGCCTCCAGGGACGAGCTCGGCAGGGGTCCCTGGCCGCCGTAGTTGAAGTAGGTCTTGTTGGCTAGCGCTGGTAGCTGGGCGCGGAAATCAGTTGGCATCAGGAGCGTTTATTTGCTCGGATCCTGGCATTGCATTGACGATCGGTCGATTGATCCGTGAAGATCCAGTTAGTTCAATCTATGAATTGTTGGCAATGCCAATTCCAGATCTGTCAGTGCTCGTGGCCTCCACGATTGTTCCCTTTATTTTGAAATTGGTGGGGGCAGTAGCCCTTTGGATCGCTGGTGGCTGGCTGATTCAGTTGGCAATGCGCATTATGCGCAAAAGTTTGCGTCATAGCAGCCTGGATGTGACGGTTGTTGGTTATCTGATCAATATCCTCGCTGCGGTTTTGCGAGTGATCTTGGTGGTAGCGATACTCGGCTTCTTTGGTATTCAGACAGCCAGCTTTGCTGCCCTGCTTGCTGGTGCCGGCGTAGCCATCGGGGCGGCCTGGAGTGGCATGCTCGGTAACTTTGCGGCTGGTGTTTTTCTGCAGATTTTCCGCCCTTTCAGTGTTGGTGACTTCATCACAGCTGCTGGCATCACCGGCACAGTGGAGGAAATCGGCATGTTTGTGACTTCGCTGCTAGCCCCAGACAATGTCCGCAACATCGTCCCCAATGGCAAGTTGTTTGGCGACACCATCCAGAACTATTCGGTCCATGGTTACCGTCGTGTTGAGCTAGTGGCCCAGCTCGACAATTCCGCTGATGTAGGCCGTGCCATTGCCCTGCTAAAAGAAGGCATCAAGCAGGTGCCTAATCAGTTTGCTGGCATGGAAGCAGACGTCGAGGTGCTCGAGTTCAGTGAGCGTGGTCCCCGGTTGGCGGTGCGTCCCTACACCCACACCAACAACTACTGGCAGGTGTATTTCGACACCAATCGCATGATCATCGACGTGCTCGGTGCCAATGGCTTCCCCGTGCCCAGGATTCCGCTGGCGATGGGCGCTAACTAGAGCACCTGGCCAACCATTACGGCGGCGATTGCTGAAAAAAGCGTGATACCCAAGGCGGTGAGCGGGTTCTGTCCCTGAGCCACCGCCACGGTGGTTACAATCCCTGCCCCAAGACAGGCCACCGCCAGTTGGTTAAGCACTTCAGGGCGGCTGTTTGGAGTGGGGCTCACGGATGCTCGGGCGGCTTGGGCCAGAACGTAGAGGTGATTTCCCTCTACGTCCCTGGTTGGCGCCGAGCTTGTTACCTAGTGTCGGAGTTCGTTACTCGCCGACATCACCGCTTCTTGGTAAGCCGCTTCTTGGTAAACCGCTGCTGAATCGGTAGGGGCTTGATTTCAATGTCAAATCCCTCCGCTACCAAAAGTTACCTGGCAAGCGGCATTGATCAGCTGAGCTTCCGCAGGGGTGGTGGGTACGCCGCCATTAAGCAAGCCTTGCTGGCAATCGGCTTCCATCTGGTAAGTGCCATAGCCATTATTGACGGCGAAGCTCACCCCGGACTGCGCCATGGGCTGAACACTGCCGTAATACAACTGCCAATTGGTGTTCGGCACAAGAACGTAGGCCTGCTGGCGAGCAATAGCTCGATCAATGGCGCTATTTATTATGGCTGCCGTTGTTAGGGCGGTGACTCCCCATACAACGGATTGGCCAAGCCACCAGCCCCAGGGCGGCGAGCTGGACACTCCATACCAACTGCCACCCCATGGCCTGTTGTTGTACCAACCTGAACTTCTTGCCCAGCCTGGGTTGTTGTAGTAGTTGTTGTTGACAACAACTCGTCGGGTCCAGATGTCGCGATTCTTGCGATTGTATTCGCGCCAGTTATTGCTATTCCAGTCTTTCCACTGGTTTTTGTCTTTAGCTCTTCGATCGTCCCAGCCCTGGTCATAGCCGCGTTCGTAGCCTTTTTCCTTGCCTTTCTCTTTGCCATATTTAAGGCCTTCCTCGTAGCCCTTCGTGGTGCCTTTTTCGTATCCCTTTTTCTTGCCCTTTTCCAGTCCCTCTTGATAGATGCGCTCTCGTTCTTTCTGATTTATATTTTGACCTTGTTTGTTGTCTTTGCCTGAATTTTGTTGCTTATCCTGTTGATTTTTTTTCTTTTTCTTTTCGTCTGCGTCTGCGTCCTGGTTCGCGATCCTTTGCCAGCCAGATGCGCCAGATTCTGAGGTGGTTGCCTCTGCGCTGGCTCTGTTAGCTGCCAAAACCGGTAGAGATCCTGTGCTGGCCATCAGTAGGGCCATCGCCAGGGAAGGAGCGGCGAGGCGATTGTTTGAGATCGGCAGGAATGGGAATTCCATGGTTGTCTCCTCGTTGGCTAGGTGTTGCATTAACTCTGCTACTGATCTAGCTACGACCCACGGCCTTCATGTTGATGGGCATACCCGTTGTGAAACTGGCTAGCCCTGGCTGTTGGCTATTCCATTGGGCAGGGAAGCGGGCCTAGCCCGGCCGCCGCTAGCCCAGGCCTGCAGCGCCTCCAGTTGCTCCCTTGCGGTGCGCGAAAGGGGCACCACCTGGCTAGCGGCTGCGATGAGGTCGGCTTCGCCGAATTCCCGCTGCTCGGCGAAGGCCAGGTGCATGGCCTCGATCACGGTCTGCTCCAGTTCGGCGCCTGAGAATCCCGCAGTGCGATCTACCAGCACTTCCAGGGTGATGGTGTGCTTTGGCCGGCGGCGACGCAGCTGCAGATCGAGAATGGAGCGGCGTTCGTCAGCGCTGGGCAGATCCAGCAGGAAAATCTCGTCGAAGCGCCCCTTGCGCAGCAGTTCGCCTGGCAACTTGTCGACCCCATTGGCAGTGGCTACCACAAACACGGCGCTGGTTTTCTCTGCCATCCAGGTGAGCACCGTGCCCAGCACGCGCTGGCTGGTGCCCCCATCGCTGCGGGAATCTCCCCCAAAGCCTTTGTCGATCTCATCTATCCAGAGCACGCAGGGCGCCATCGCCTCCGCCCGCTGGATCATGTCGCGGGTGCGGGCCTCTGAAGCCCCAACCAAGCCGGCGAATAGCCGGCCCACATCCAGGCGCAGCAAGGGCATGCTCCAGCTGTGGGCTATCGCCTTGGCGGTGAGCGATTTGCCGGTGCCTTGGGGGCCCACCAGCAGCACGCCCCGGGGTAGGGGCAGGCCGTAGCGCATCGCTTCTTCGCTGAAGGCCATGTGGCGCTGCTCTAGCCAGTGCTTGAGGGCTTCGAGTCCACCGATATCGGCGGGGCTGGCCTCGCTTGGGCAGTACTCCAGCAGCTCGCTCTTGGCGATCGCCTGACGTTTCTCCTCCAGCACCTCGGCTAAATCCGCCTCCCCGAGTTGGCCGCGCCGCGCCAGGGCCCTGGCAGCTAGCTGGCGCACCCGCTGCTCACTAAGGCCGTGGCAAGCGGCGGTGAGCTGTTCGCACACGGCCGGTGCCATCGGGTAGCCACTGGCGCCAGCAATAGTGCTGAGCAGTTGACGGATCTCTTCGGCATCAGGCAGGGGTAGGTCCAGCAAGGTGATGCTGTCTTCCAGTTCCCGGGGAATGGCCCAGTCGGGGGCTGTGATCACCAGGGTGCGGGGTGCCTGGCGCAGGCTCGAGGCCAGGTTGCGCAGCCGGCGGCAGACACCGGCGTCTTCGCAGTAGCGGTGAAAATCGCGCAGCACCAGCAGGGCCCCCTGCTCAGGCGGCAGGGGATCGAGGCAGGCCAGGGCAGCCATTGGGTTGCGAGTGGCCTCGCCGCTGCGGTTTGGGGCACCGCTCAAGCCATCAATGAAGTCCCAGCGCAGCAGGGTGCGGCCGCCCAGTCGTTGGGCGGCTTGCTCCAGTAGGCCATCAACCCGTTCCTCCTCGAGGCTGCGGATCCACAGAATCGGCGTGCGGGCCCGGATCAGTAGATCGAGTTGGTCGGCCCAGCTGTCTGTCACGGAGGGAGGCTCAGGGGTTCAGGCCCTGCAGGGCGCTCCAGCGGGAATCGATGCCGTCGCCGTCGCTGCTCCAGGTGGCTGGACCAGGGCAGTCTCTGCCGCAGTGGTTAACGATCGGTAGCAGCAGGTTTAGTTGCTCAAATACCCAGTGTTCTGGATCGAAATTGCCCCTGGGATCGAGCTGCTCCATCAGGCCGCTGTCGTCAGCCTCGCCCTCCATTGCCATCGAGTCGGATGGGATTGGGGCGGGTTCGCCGATCCAAAGCAGTTCCTGGTTGCTGGCGCGCAGGGGATGGTTGAAGTGCTGGAGGCAGCGGTCGCAGCAGAGGGTGACGATCGTTTCTGCTTTGCCCACCACCTCCAGCACGTTGCCTCGATGGCTGGCGTGCAGTTGGCCGCGAACCGGTGTGAGGCTGGCTAGACCCTCGATGGTTTGGTCAATCTGCCAATGGCGCCCAGCTTCCAGGTGCCGCAGATCCGAGATGGGAACAGGTCTAAGCCGCTCCCCGCCAATCTGCTCAGATTGATCTGGCCGAGGTGAATTGGACACGGGTCACTTCTTGCCCTTGGGTTCGAAGGGCAGGCGACCGCCGCTGGCAGACACAGTCACGGGTTGTTGCGCCATTTGCTGGTCAAGGATCGCCTGCAGGTTGTCGGGCAAGGCTTCACGGCTGAGCAGGAAGGTCTGCAGGGCCTGGAAGATGTTGGCCACCACCATGTAGAGCAGCACCCCAGCCGGCAGGGGGAAGAACAAGAACATGCCGGTGATCATCACCGGGGTGATCTTGTTGGCGGTGGATTGCTGAGGATTGGCGGGCATGCCCATGCCAGAAAGGATCTGGGAGGCAAAAAGGCTGGCGCCGAAACCTGCCACCAAGATGGCGATGTCCCAGTTCACGGCGCCGTCGGTCATAAAGCCCACTTGGCCGAGGGCCTTGATGAACAGGAAGCCGCTGCGGGCTGCCAGACCGGGGATCTTGGCCTCCACGGTGGCGTCGCCGGTGCCTAGGGCCGTGATCGTGCCATCAGCTGCCACGCTCACGACGCCTTCTCCCTTGGTCACGCTCCAGGCGGGGGTGTAGGCGTCGCCGTGGTCGATGCCCTGCAACACCGAAGCAAAGCTCGAGCCGTCTTTGGTGTGCAGCTTCACCTGGGCCGAATCACCCACCCCCAGCTTGGTGCCGCCTTCGAGGCTGGCGATCACCGGCACGTGGGTGGTTTCGGTAACGAAGATCGAATGGCTGGCGCTGTTGAAGGGCTTGGGCTCGACTGCGGCGATTTGCTCAGCGGGCAAAACCTTGAGGTTGAGGGTGTAGGGCACATCCGCGAAAGGTGAGCCCCGCAGGGTGGCGAACAGGGCAAACAGGATCGGCATCTGCACTAGCAGGGGCAGGCAGCCAGCCAGGGGGCTGCCGAACTCCTTCATCAGTTGGCCCAGCTCCTCCTGCTGCTTCTGGGGGTTGCTGGCGTATTTGGCCTTGATCTCGGCCTGCCGCTTCTGCATAGCGGGCTGGGCGATCCGCATGCGGCGGGCGTTGCGGATCGAGCCAGCGCTGAGCGGGAACAGGGCGAGGCGGATCACCACTGTGAGGGCGATGATTGCCAGGCCATAGCTGGGCACCAATCCGTAGAAGAAATCGAGGATTGGGAGCAGCAGGTTGTCGGAGATGTAGCCGATCACGGCAGAGGGGCTCTCGAGGTAGGGGGGAGCGTGGGCTCAGTGTGACTGATGGTCTAGGCGGCCATGCCCTTGGGTGTGGAGCTTTTGGCTTGGCGGCGCTCCTCGATGTAGGCCTCGAGCTCCCGGAACCCTGGCACTGCGCGCATCTCGAGCTTGGAGCCGTCGTTGAGCACCAGCACCATGTCGCCCCAGAGGCCGAAGCCGCGGGGCACACTGCGCACCTCCCTGATTTGGCTGTACACAACCTGGGTGCGGTCGCGCCCCAGCCAGCCACCATTCACCTCAATGCGGCGACTGGTGATCCGGAAACGCAGCCATAGAGCCCTCACGATTGCTCCAACGGCGAAAGGAATGCCGATGAGGGTGAGCCCGAGCACCAAATTGAAGATCAGATCTCCCTTGGCGGGCCCGCCTTCGTAGAAAACGCTTTCCTGAATGGAGGCGGTGGGGGCAGTACTCATCGCGTCAGGCCTGCTTGGTGAAGAAGTTGACTGCATTCTCCCAGCAAGGCCTGAGGGCATTGCTCAGCGCTGCCGGGTTTGAGGCTGAGTAGCAGCCAGAGGCAGCGCTGGCCATCGCCGATTTGCTGGGCAAGTAGGTGCTCGTGCAGCAGGCGGCGCAGGCGATTGCGGCGCACGGATCGTTTGTGCACCTTGCTGCTAATCACAATCCCGCAGCGCCAGCTGCTGGGGGGACTTGACTGCTGCTTTGTAGGTAGGAGTTGGGGCAGGGCGTCCAAAACGCGGAGCAACAAAAAAGGGCCGTGCGTTTTGCGGCCCTTCTGATACACACGGTCAAACACCCGTTGCCCCTTGAGCCGGTGGCACTGGGGCAAGGCCAAGGCTCTTAAACGGCGAGGCGGGCCCGGCCGCGGCGGCGGCGGGTGCGGATTACGCGGCGGCCTGTGTGGCTGCGCATGCGCACACGAAAACCAGATACGCGCTTGCGCTTACGACTTGTTCCTTCCAGGGTGCGCTTGGTCATGGCTGGCTCTTCGCTGCGCTTATTGCGTCGGTAATGGGCGTAAGGGCCAACCTATCAGGCGGGGTTGGCACCCCCCCCAGTCAGTACCGCCCCTACTCAGTACCGGCTCAGCTCAGTTGTTAGGTGGATCGATCTGAATCAGCCAGCTGCCCAGGTAGCCGGCCATCGGCACGTCGCCGGGGGCTTGGGCTAAGGCATTGAACTGATACATCCCGATGTTGAAGGGATTGAAGATGTTCATGTACACCCCGATGGTGCCCGTGTCTGGTATGGGGGTGTCTGGGAAAATCTCAATAGCGCTGCCGTTGGCTGCTACTTCGATCGTGGCTGGAATGGTCTCCTTGCACCTGGTGCGAGACATCATGCCGCCCTCACTCATCTTGCATAGCTGGATTCGCTTGGGGTCAATTTTGGCGTCGAAATAGCTTGGGATGGTTATGCTTAATTTGAGAATTGCGGTTTTGCGATCTTTTGGTCTAAGTATCAAGTAGTACTCCGAGCGCTTGAGGCGCTGGGTGTCGGTCATGAAGAAGTAGAGCTTGCGGTAGTCCTTGGTGTTATCCCAGCGGAACTCCATCAGGCTGGGTGTGCCTTGGGCCAGGCTCGGCTGGATACCGGTGCTAAGGGCAACTGCTCCAGTAACGAGAGCGGCGCTGGCGGCCAGGGCCGGGAGAGCGAGTTGGTGGCGAAGGCGAGGGAAACCCATCAGGGCTGCACCATTAAGTGATTCGATTCTCAGCAGGGAGCTGCTGCCCCGGTGCCTGAGGTGGCCGGCCCCAAAGGTGGCGGCGGGCCTATGGCTGAGCCCGATCGGGACGCAGGCCAGCTGCCTCGCGCAGGTAGGGGTGCACCGGTATCTGCTGCGGTTGCAGCCATGCATGGGCCAGCAGTCGGATGCAGCGAGGTAGATCGCCGGCTACTTCCATTTGCTGGCAATCGAGCAAAGCCACCTGGTCCCAGCCTGGCTGGCGCCTGGCGATGGCCGCTGGGAAGCAGGCATCGAGATCCCGGGTTACCGAAAAGGTCACCGACACCAGCTGCTCGCCTTGGAGTCCATTGCGCTCCATCAGGGCATCCACAAGCTCCTTGACGCAGGCTTGAATCGCCTCGAGACTGTTCAGCTCGGCGGTGGTGGCCCCGCGCAGGGCCCGCAGCACAAAACCAGCGTTCATGGCCTGTATAGCCACAGGGGTTGACCGCTCCAGGCCAGTTCCAGGCTGAAGCTCTCGATCAGCTGGCGCAGTTGGCTGCGGCCCGGCAGCACACCTCCAAAGCGTTTGGGCCGGGTGCCAAAGGTGATTGGGCGGGTTTTCTCAGGGTCGAGGCCGGCCAGCTCGGCGGCCAGGCGCCTGGCCGTCTCCTCGTCACCTAGCACGTCTACTAAACCCAGCTCCAGGGCTTGGGCGCCGCTGAACACCCGTCCATCGGCGAAGCCGCGCACCGTTTCTTGGTTAAGCCCCCTTCCCGTTGCTACGGCCTCCACAAACTGGTGGTAGCTCGAATCAATAAGACTCTGCAGCAGTTTGCGTTCCCCTTCGCTGAGAGAGCGATCCGGCGAAAGAATGTCTTTGTAGAGACCGCTCTTGACGGTTTCAAAGCTCACGCCCAGCCGCTCCAGCAGCTTGGAGAGGTTGTTGCCCCGCAGAATCACGCCGATCGAGCCGGTGATCGTGCCTGGGTTGGACACAATTTTTTCGGCGGCAACTCCGATGTAAACCCCGCCTGAGGCGGAAATGTTGCCGAAGCTGGCCACCACCTTGCAGCCCTTCTCTCGTAGGCGCAGTAGGGCGCTGTAGATCTCCTGGCTGTCGCCCACGGTGCCGCCGGGGCTATCGATGCGCAGCAACAGAGCGGGACACTCCCGTTGCTCCACCTGGCGCAGGGCCTTGATCACCCGGCTGCGGGTGGGGCCGGCGATTGGTCCTTCGATGGCAATGCGCGCCAGGGTGCGACGGGTCTTGCGGCGCCAGGGCCAGGGCATTTGGGATAGGTGAAGTGGTTGGATCTTAAAAACAAAGCCTTCGCCGGCCAGGAAGCTCATGCCCCAGGCCCTGCGATGGCCCTTGATGTTGCTCCCTTTTGCGCTGTGGGGCACGGCGATGGCGGCGATGCGGCCCCTGCTGGAATCCGGCAGTCCCCTGCAGGTGGCAAGCCTGCGGCTGCTGCCCGCGGGGGTTCTGGTGCTGCTGGCCGCCCTGTTGCTGGGCCGCTCGCTGCGGGTGGCTGCCGTTGATTGGCCCTGGTTACTGGCCTTTGCCCTGGTGGACGGCAGCCTCTTCCAGGGGCTACTGGCTAGGGGCCTGGGCCAAACCGGGGCGGGCCTCGGTTCGGTACTTATTGATTCTCAGCCCCTGCTGGTGGCTCTGCTGGCCCGCAGTTTGTTTGGGGAGGCGATCAATCCGGTGGGCTGGGTGGGTCTGCTGCTGGGGTTGCTAGGCATTCTTTGCCTGGGTTTGCCGGCACCGGTGCTGCGCCACTGGTGGCTCGATGGTCCGGTCGCCCTTGGCGAACAGGCCTGGAGCCATGGGGAGCTGTGGATGCTGGCGGCTGCGGCGGCGATGGCCATCGGCACGGTGCTGAGTCGCTACGCCAGCCGCCAGAGCGATCCGGTGGCAATTACCGGCTGGCACCTTCTGCTTGGTGGTCTGCCGCTGCTGGGCGGGGTCGCCTGGGAGGGGCCCCTGCTGCCCAGCTGGAGCCTGGGAGAATGGGGATTAATGGCTTATGCCACCGTGCTCGGCAGCGCCCTGGCCTATGGCCTCTTTTTCTGGTTTGCCAACAGTGGTGACCTCACAGGTTTCACCGCTCTCACCTTCTTAACTCCCGTCTTCGCCCTGCTCTGTGGGGTTTGGCTGCTTGGTGAGCAGTTGCAGCCGCTGCAGTGGCTCGGGGCCCTGCTGGCCTTGGTGTCGGTGCTGTTGATCAACCGGCGCCAGCAGCTCTGGCGCGGCACCTCCCTGCTGGAGCAGCCCTGATGCGGATCCTGGTGGTGAGTACTCCGGTGGGAGCCCTGGGCAGTGGCCGCGGCGGTGGTGTGGAGCTAACGGCCTGCGCCCTGGTGGCGGGGTTGTTGGGGCGGGGCCACCGGGTGAAGGTGCTGGCGGCCGAGGGGTCGGTGTTGCCCAGCTCCTGCCTCGCCGCCGAACTTTGGACCAGTAGCGGCAGCTCCCAGACCAGCGCCCAGCACCAGCAGCGCAATGCCGCGATCACGATGCCGGCCGATGGCCTGCTGCAGGCCTTTTGGCGGCGGGCGCTATTGGAGGGGCCTGGGGCCGGCGTTGAGGCGGTGATCAACCTGGCCTACGACTGGCTGCCTCTCTGGTTGACGCCCATAGCGCCCCTGCCCCTGTTTCACCTGGTGAGCATGGGTTCGGTGAGTGAGGCGATGGATTTGGCGATTGCCGAGCTGGCGGCTTGGGATCAGCGGCGCCTTGCTTTTCATACGCGCGTTCAGGCGGAGGATTTTTGTTTGCCCCAGGCGCCGGTGGTGCTGGGCAATGGCTTTGACCTAGACGCCTATGGCTTCTGCGCCGAGCCTGAGCCGCTGCTCGGCTGGGCCGGCCGGGTGGCGCCGGAGAAGGGGCTGGAGGACGCGGCGGCGGCGGCGGCCCAGCTGGGGTTACCCCTAGCGGTGTGGGGTTTGGTGGAAGACCAGGCCTATGCGGCAGCGGTGGAGGCGTCGGTGCCGGCTGGCACCCTGCAGTGGCGGGGTTTCTTGCCCACCGATCAGCTGCAGCAGCAGCTGGGCCATTGCCAGGCCCTGCTGAATACCCCCAAGTGGAATGAGGCCTACGGCAACGTGGTGGTGGAGGCGCTGGCCTGCGGTGTGCCAGTTGTGGCCTATCGCCGCGGCGGCCCTGGCGAGCTGGTGCAGCCGGGTCTCACCGGACTGCTGGTGGAGCCGGACGACGTGACGGCCCTGGTGGCGGCGGTGGCGCAGGTGGGCGCGATCGAGCGGCGTGCCTGCCGGGCCTGGGTGGAGGCCAACGCCACGCGGGCGGTGCTGGCGCAGCGGGTGGAGGCGTGGTTGCTGGCTGGTTTGGGTTTGTGAAAGGCGATATGGATTCTTAGTCGACTAAGCTGGTCAAATCTGGGAGGCGGATTACAGCCATGCGGCAGGTAAACATGCACGAGGCCAAGACCCACCTATCGCGGCTGGTTGATGAGGCAGCAGCGGGGGAGCCGTTTGTGATTTGCAAGGCCGGCCGGCCCATGGTGCGCGTCACCCCCCTCAGCGAGGCAGGCGCTGCTGCGGCACCACTGCGGCGCCTGGGCCTGCTGGCCGGCCAGTGCCAGGTGCCCGACGACTTTGATCAGCTGGGCGCCGCCGAGATCGCCGATCTGTTTGAAGGCGCCTGAGGCCAGCGATGCGCATATTGCTCGACACTCATCTTCTGGTGTGGGCGATGGGCTCGCCCGAGCGGCTGTCAGCGGCCCTAGCGGCGATGCTGCAGGATCCCGCCAATACGCCTGTGTTCAGTGTGGCCAGCCTGTGGGAGCTGGTGATCAAACAGGCGCTGGGGCGGCCGGATTTCCGGGTGGAGCCAGCCTTGCTGCGCCGAGCCCTGCTTGATGGCGGTTGGCAGGAACTGCCGATCCAGGCCCATCACGCTCTGGCTGTGGCCGCACTGCCGCTCCTGCATCGCGATCCCTTTGACCGTCTGTTGCTGGCCCAGGCCAGCGCTGATGGCCTGCTTTTGATCACTGCCGATCAGCAACTTGCGGCCTATCCGGGGCCGGTGCGGCTGATGGGCTGAATGGGCGCTTCAGTACGTTGAATGCTTCGGCAAAACGCCCTCTGCCACAGCGCTTAACGCCAGAACTGCCAAGCGCTGAGCCCCCACCGGCGACGTTGGCCCGCCATCGCCTGGTCTTGCTCTGCACCCTGGCGATCGGCTTGCTGCTCTTCGTGTGGCAGCTCGGCAGCACCGGGCTAGTGGATGAAACACCGCCGCTGTTCGCCGCCTCGGCGCGGGCGATGGCTGAAACGGGCGACTGGCTGATTCCCCGCGTCAACGGCCTGCCCCGCTACGACAAACCGCCGCTTGTGTATTGGCTGATGGGGGCCCTTTATGCCCTGCCGGGGCAGCAGGCTTGGAACCCCCTGGGCACCTGGGCGGCGCGGCTGCCCTCGGCCCTGGCCAGCGTGACCTTGATGCTGGGCCTGGCCCACACGCTGCTGCGCTGGCCCCAACGCTCCCGGGCCCCAGGAGCCACGGCGCTGGCGGCCGCCCTGGCCTACGGCCTTTCGCCCCTGGCGTTGGTCTGGGGCCGCATTGCCGTGAGTGATGCCCTGCTGGCGGGGTGTTTGGGGTTCAGCCTGCTGCTGAGCTGGCGCTGCTACGCCGCAGGCGGGCGCCGCTGGTGGCAGACCTGGCTGGTGCTGGGGCTGGCGGTGCTGGCCAAGGGGCCGGTGGCGGTGCTTTTGCTCGGGCTCACGCTCCTTTTATTTGGCTGGCTGCAGGCGGATCTGGGCGGGCTGTGGGCGCGGCTGCGGCCCCTGCCCGGGCTGGCACTCACCGCCCTGGTGGCGCTCCCTTGGTATGGCCTGGCGCTGCTGGTGGAGGGGGAGCCGTTCTGGCAGAGCTTTTTTGGTTACCACAATCTGCAGCGCTTCACCGCGGTGGTGAACAACCACCTGGCGCCCTGGTGGTTCTTCGGGCCGGTGCTGGTGATCGCCAGCTTGCCGGTCACTCCCTTGTTGCTGCTGGGGCTGGCCCAGGGCCTGGGGCGCCTGCGCTGGCGTTGGCTGCCGGCCGAGCCCCTGGCTCCCGAGCTCTCCCTGCAGCGCTTCGCCGCCTGCTGGCTGCTGGCGGTGTTGCTGTTTTTTACGGCGGCTGCCACCAAGCTGCCCAGCTACTGGCTGCCGGCCACGCCGGCGGCGGGCCTGCTGGTGGCCCTGGCGGCCCAGCGGAACGGTCGCTGGGCCTGGGGGCTGAGCGTGCTGCTAACGGCGGTGGTGGCCGGGGGCTTGGCGGCAGGCCCCCTGTGGCTGCCGCTGATTGAGGCCCCCGAGATGCCCAGCCTGGTGGCTGAGTTGTCGGCCGCGCCCTGGGTGCCCCTAGGTGCGGCCTTCTGGGCCTTGGCCCTGCTGCTGGGAGCCTGGGCGGGCTGGCGCAAGGACGCTCTGGCGGGCCTGCTGGCCCTGCAGCTGCCGCTGGCAGCGTTTGTGCCGGCGGTGTTGCTGCCGCTGGTGGAGTTGGGGGATCGGCTGCGGGCCGCCCCGGTGCGGGAGCTCGCGGCTGAGGCCCGCTCCGCCGGCCGGCCCAGTGAGCCCCTGGCGATGCTCGGCATGCTCAAACCCTCGCTGCACTACTACAGCCGCCGGGTGGTGATCTTCGAGGGTGATGAGCCCCAGCATTTGGTGAACCTGGCCGATCGCCTGCGGCATGAGAGCCGCCCAGGCCAAGCCGCCAGCACGCCGGCGCAGCAGCCGAGTGTGTTGGTGGTGATTGATTCCGGCACCGCCGCCCAGCCCCACTGGCAGGGACTTCAACCCCAGCTATTGAGTCGCCGCGGTATCTACGCCCTCTGGCGCCTGGAGCGCAGTCGCCTTGAGCAGCGGGCGGCCCAGCTGCGCGCAAAGGGTTTGAGCCCCGATTGGCGCGATCCGAGGCCCGAGCGCTACTGAGGCTGCGCGTCTTCTAATGACTGGGTCAGCTGCTTTTGCCGACAGAAACTGCAATGGCCCCAGCGGGCCATCTCACCGGCGGGGGCCGGGCTGGTGCAGCGGGGACAGCTAGCCATGCCGTGGACGTCCACCCGGCTGGGATGGACGCTCCACACTTCTTCTTCCTGCTGGCGGCCGGGGGGCACGGCGGCGCTGGGGTGGTGCTGCTCCAGGCGTATGTCGCGCACGGTGAAGCCGTTGGCGCGTAGGGCCCCCAGCAGTTGATGGCGGTTGTATTGGAGCGCTTGCAGCCAGGGGCCAGGGGCGGCGCCCACGGTGAGCAGGCCGCTGTGCAGCCGCAGGGGCCGGCAGTGGGGTGCCAGCTGGGCGCCGGCGATGCGGGGCCAGGCCTGCCATAGGGCTGCCAGGTGGCCGCCCTGCTGCCAGCTTTGCTCCAATTCCCGCAGGCAGCTGGCCAGGGCGCTGGCGGGCTGCCGGGGTGGCGGCATCAGCAGGCTCAGATTGCCGAGTTGGCGGGTTTGCTGCCGGGGGGCCTTGGCCATCACTTGACCCTATCGGCGGTGCGGCAATCCCGCTGCTGAATCAAGCCAAACCCTGGCTAACCTCAAGCCTTGCCCCTGCAGCCTCCGATGGGCTTCTTTGACCGCCTCAGCCGCCTGATCCGCGCCAACGCCAATGCGGCGGTCGGCGCGATGGAGGACCCTTCCAAGATTTTGGATCAATCGGTGGCCGACATGCAGTCGGACCTGATCAAGCTGCGCCAGGCGGTGGCTACTGCTATCGCTAGCCAAAAGCGCATCCAGAATCAGGCGGAGCAGGCCGATTCTCAGGCTAAAACGTGGTACGAGCGCGCTGAACTGGCTCTCAAGAAGGGTGAGGAAGACCTGGCCCGCGAAGCCTTAGGGCGCCGCAAAACCTGCCAGGACACCGCCACTGCCCTCAACACTCAGCTGCAGAGCCAGGCGGGTCAGGTGGAGCAGCTCAAAAAGACCTTGGTGTCACTTGAGAGCAAGATCGCCGAGGCCAAAACCAAAAAGGACATGCTCAAGGCCCGCGCCCAGGCGGCCCAGGCCCAGGAGCAGCTGCAGAGCGCCGTGGGCAGCTTGGGCACCAACAGCTCCATGGCCGCCTTTGAGCGCATGGAGGAAAAAGTGCAGACCCTGGAGGCTCGCAGCCAGGCCGCCGCTGAGCTGGCTGGAGCAGATCTGGAGAGTCAGTTTGCGGCGCTTGAAGGGGCCCCGGAGGTTGACGATGAATTGGCGGCTTTGAAAAATCGCCTGGCCGGTGGGACACCGGTATCCCTGCCCCTGGCAAACTCAGCTTCTGCCCAGCTCGAGCCGGTAAAGGTGAGCGAGGTAGACCCGGAGCTTGAGGAGCTCAAGCGTTCGATCGACAAACTCTGAGCGGCTTGGCAGTTCGTCTCCGGCCGGCTGCCCTGCTCCATACAATCGCCGTACGCATACGTTTTTAAGGGCTGCTGTCGTGTCTGTCGTTCATCTCACCGATGCCAATTTTCAAGCTGAGGTGACTGATTGTTCTACGCCCGTGCTGGTGGATGTATGGGCGGAGTGGTGTGGTCCCTGCCGGCTGATGGCTCCAATGATGGAGTGGATTGCTGCTGAATATGCGGGTCGTCTGGTGGTGGGCAAGCTCGAGGCAGACGCCAACCCAGCCATTCGCGATGGCTTGCAGATCCAGGGACTGCCCGCCCTGATCTTGTTCCGAGATGGCAAGGAACTGGCTCGCCACGAGGGTGCCATGGCCAAACCGCAGCTACAGGCTTTTGTGGATGCCCATCTCTGAGCGCCTGTCCCGTCTTGGCAGCGGCGTTTTCGCCCGCAACGACCAGCGCAAATCGGCCTACGCATCCCGTGCCGCCAGCCGGGGCTTGCCCCCACTGCTCGATCTCTCACTCGGCTCCACCGACCTCCAGCCGCCCGAGGTGGCCATCAAGGCGATCGCTGCCCAACTTGGTCAGCCTGCCAGCGCCTCCTACTGCCTTCACGCAGCGACCCTGCCCTTTCGCTCGGCAGTGGCCGATTGGGCCCAGCGTCGCTTTGGGGTGAAGGTCGATCCGGAGACGGAGGTGCTGTTGCTGGTCGGTTCCCAGGAGGGCACGGCCCACCTGCCCCTGGCGGTGCTCAACCCGGGTGATCGGGCCCTGCTGCTCGATCCCTGCTACCCGTCCCACCTGGGTGGCTTACACCTGGCTTCCGCTGAGCCGGTGTTTTTGCCGCTCGATCCCGAGGCGGGCTGGCGACCGGATTTTGATGCCCTCAGCCCTGAGCAGTGGGACGACTTGAAGTTGATGGTGCTCGGCTACCCCCACAACCCCACCGCTACTACGGGCCAGCAGGTCTGGCTGGATGAAGCGGCGGAAAGGGCCTTTCGCCATGGGCTGGTGCTGGCCCACGACAACCCTTACGTGGATCTGGCCCTCGATGGCGAGGCGCCGGCCCTGTTGCGAGCACCCCATTGGCGCGACTGCGGCATTGAGTTTTTCTCCTTTTCCAAGGGCTGGTGTTTGGGGGGCTACCGGTTGGCTTTCGCCATCGGTGCCGAGTGGTTGATCAGCGCCTTGCGGCAGCTCAAGGGGGTGGTGGATTTCAATCAGTCCCTTGCGCTGCAGGCCGGGGCGATTGCGGCGCTTGAGCAGGCTCCCCATTGGCCTGGTCAGTTGCGGCAGGAATACCGGCAGCGACGCGATCGCATGGCTGACGCCCTGGAGGCGGTGGGCTGGCCGGTGCGGCGGCCCTCAATGGCGCTTTATTTGTGGTTGGAGTTGCCGCCCCAGGCGCGTGAGCGCAGCTGGGGCAGCGAAGAATTTTGTGCAGCACTGCTCGAGGCCACCGGTGTGGCCCTGACCCCTGGCAATGGCTTTGGCTCCGGAGGCGAGGGCTGGTTGCGCCTTGCCCTGGTGCATCCGGTGGCCGAGCTCGAGGCTGGTGCGGCCCGCATCGGCGCCTGGCTGGCCACCCTTTGAGCTGGCAGCTGCGCCGCCTGCCGGTGTGTGCCAGCACCGAGATCGAACTTGCTCGCTGGCTGGAGCAGCGCCAGGTCGCGGGTTTGCCGCTACAGCGGCTGGCGGTAACAGCTCGGCGCCAGCGCTTTGGCCACGGTCAGCAGGGGCGGCCCTGGTTGTCGCCGGCGGGTGGGCTCTGGCTAAGTGCGGCCGTTCCTTGGGCTGGGGCTTTGCCTGGAACGGCCTCCCTGGGCCTTGCGGTGGCGGTGGGGCTGGCCCAGCAGCTCGAGGCCCTGGGGCTTGCGGTGCAACTCAAGTGGCCCAACGATTTGCTCGTGGGGGATCGCAAAATCGCGGGGTTGTTGCCCCGCTTGCGCTTGCGGGGCCAGCGGATCCGCGCTGCCCAGGTTGGGGTGGGTCTTAATGGTTGCAACCGGGTGCCGCCTGGAGCCCTGTCGGTGGCAGAGGCCCTCGGCTGCCGGCAGGGCCACCCCCTAGCGCGGCCAGAGCGCTTGTTGCCCAGGGTGCTTGCTGGCCTGGAGTGGGCTGCGGCCCATGCCCAGCAGCCTTGCGAGGTGCGCGCCGCCGCGGAGGCCCGGCTGTGGCGCCCACCGGCGGGCTGGTTGCACGACGGTGAGCTTTGGCAGGTGCTGGGTCTGCATGCCGATGGCCGCTTGCGCCTCAGCCGGCAGGGGCGGGAGCTGGCCCTGCAGCGCCACTTCTGAGGCCGCTCTTCGGCAAGGGCGCGTTTAGGCAGGATTTTTACAATGACGCCTATGCGCGATCGCCAGCCACCGGGGCAAGCCCCCCTAAATCCTGCTGCCCCAAGCCCCCGGCGCCGGGGCAGAGCCCTGCTGGCGATGCTGCCCCTTGTTGCCGCGCCCTTGCTGGGAGTGGGCCTGGTCTGGGGGCAAGACCAGCTCAGTCCTGAAATTGCCCCTTCGCCACCGCCCGAGCCCCTGGCCCAGCCGCTGCGTCCCGATCCGGTTGCCCTGCCGAGCCGGCCGCCGGCCCGTTTTGATGCCTCCCTCGATGAGCTGGTGCGTGATGGGGTGGTTAGTCCGGTGGAGCGGGCCCGGATTCGTTCGGGTTCCGGCACGACCCCCTTCAACGTGCCGGCCCACCAGCAGGCCTGCAGCAGCGGCGCCCTTTCCCAGCAGGAGTGCAGCAGTGGTGTGGTGGTGCGCTGGCGCGGCCGTACCAACAACGGCGTAGATGGCGGCGGCGCAGGCACTGGTAATGCTGGCCCTGAATTTGGCCGCTATGACGGCGAAGGTCGCTTGCTGCCGCCGCTCACGGTGCCGGTTTCGGCCCTGCTGGCTGGCGCTGGCGGTAGCTTCCGCCTTGCCGATGTCTTTGGGGTCACGCCCCGCCCGGCTCCGATCGGTGGCAATGGCAACCGCAAGCTGCTGTTCCCTCTTATTGGCTCGGCGATCACCAGTAGCAACTTCGGCTACCGGCTGCACCCGATCCTGGGCAGCTGGCTGATGCACGCGGGCCGCGATCTAGCGGCTCCAGAGGGCACCCCAGTGGTTTCAGCCCTAGGCGGCTTGGTGGTGAGCAGTGGCCTGGCCGGGGGCTACGGCCTAGCGGTTGAGGTCGAACACGACCGGCCGCGGCGCCGCACCCTCTACGGCCATCTCAGCGAGCTCTACGTCAAGGAGGGCGACCGGGTGCGCCAGGGCGAGGTAATCGGCCGGGTCGGCAGCACGGGCTTAAGCAGCGGACCCCATCTGCACTTCGAGCTGCGTCTTCCCGGCGACGGCGGCTGGGTGGCGGTGGATCCTGGTGATCTAGATCCGGGCAAGGGTGCCGCTGGCAGCGATGCCATCGCCCTGTTGATGGGGCAGCTTTTAGAGAGATTGGAGCGGCCCCGCACCGTCAGTTGAGGATCCGTTAGCTGAGGATTCGGCCGTCGCGGAAGTGCACGATCTTCTCGGCCCTGGCTGCCACGTCGTCTTCATGGGTCACCATCACCACGGTCATGCCGCCGCGATGCAGGGCATCGAAGATGTCGAGTACTTCGGCGGTGGTTTGGGAATCCAGGGCGCCGGTCGGCTCGTCGGCCAGCAGTAGGGCGGGCTGGTTGATGATCGCCCTGGCTATGGCTACCCGTTGCTGCTGGCCGCCCGAGAGCTGATTGGGCTTGTTGTTAAGCCGCTGACCCAGCCCCACCCGCTCGAGGGCCGCCCGGGCCCGTTGGCGCCGCTCAGCCGCAGGCACCCCTGCGTAAACCATCGGCAGGATCACATTGTCGAGGGCGCTCAACTGGGGCAGCAGATGGAACTGCTGAAACACAAAGCCCAGGTCGCGGTTGCGCAAATCAGCGAGCTGGTCATCGCTAAGTTCTTCCACCGGAGTGTTGTTGAGCCGGTAGCTGCCGCTGGAGGGGCGGTCGAGGCAGCCAAGAATATTCATGGCCGTGCTTTTGCCGGAGCCGGACGCCCCCATAACGGCCAAATAATCACCTCGATTGACGGTGAGATCCACACCATCGAGGGCCTTAACGGCCATCTCGCCGCTGCCATAAACCTTGTCGACGCCCTGAAGTTGGGCAACGGGATCGCCCATTAAATCGCTGCCCTGTTCTTTGCAAATGACCTGTGCTCAACCAATGGCCTGAACCAGCATCGGCGTGCCGGTAACAGCCTGGCTGGCCCAGGTGAATAGGGGGTTGGAGAGAATGCCACCCACAGCGGTAACAATCACGCAGCCCACCAGGGCGGTGCGCAGGGCGGGCAGGCCAGCCACAGACCAATTGATTGACGGGTAGGCCTTCACCACATCTGAGGCTTCCTGGGGCTCTTTTACCACCATCATCTTGATCACTGAGATGTAGTAGTAGATCGACACCACCGAGGTGACCAGACCCACCACCACCAGCAGGTATTGGTGGTCGGCCCAGCCGGCAAAAAATAAATAAATCTTGCCAAAGAAGCCCAGCATCGGCGGTATGCCACCTAGGGAAAGCAGGCAGAGACTTAAACCAAGGGTGATCAGCGGATCCTTTTGATAAAGGCCGGCGTAATCAGCTATGCGGTCGGAGCCGGTGCGCAGCGAGAACAGGATGATGCAGGCGAAGGCGCCCAGATTCATGAACAGGTAGGCAGCCATGTAAAGCACCATCGCGGCGAAGCCGTCTTCGGTGCCGCACACCAGGCCGATCATCACGAAACCGGCCTGGCCGATGGAGCTGTAGGCCAGCATCCGTTTCATCGAGGTTTGGGCCAGGGCCACCACGTTGCCCAGCACCATGCTGAGCACCGCAAGCACGGTGAACAGCAGCTTCCACTGGGCATCAAAGCTCTCGAAGCAGCCCACCAGGATGCGCAGGGCCAGGGCAAACCCGGCGGCCTTGGAGCCCACCGAAAGGAAGGCCACCACCGGGGTTGGCGAGCCTTCGTAGACATCGGGGGTCCACTGGTGGAAAGGCACCGCCGCGATCTTGAAGGCCACCGTGGCCAGCACGAAAACCAGGGCCAGGGCTGTTACGGGGGAGGCGCTGGTGCGCAGGGCTAGGGCTACGGAGTCGAGGCCGGTGGCACCGCCGGTGAGGCCATATAGAAGGGAAGCGCCATACAGGAATACGGCCGCGGCGGCCGAACCCACCAGCAAATATTTGAGCGCTGCCTCGGAGCTGCGGGCATCCCGCTTCATGTAGCCCGCCAGCAAGTAGCTAGATACCGAAAGGGTTTCCAGCGACACGAAAATGGTCACTAGATCGGTGGCACCACACAGGAACATGGCGCCAAGGGTGGCAGCCAGCAGGATGCCGGCGTATTCACCCACCGGGGTGCCGCTCTGCTCCACGTAGCGCCAGCTGACCAGCAATGAAATCAAGGTGGAGGCCGCCACCACGGCCCTGAAGGCAATCGCCAGGTTGTCCGCCAGGAAGGAGCCCACGAAGGAGGGCTGCAGGTCGGGGGTGTTCCACTGCAGGGCAAGCAACACCAAGGCGCTGCCCAGGCCGGCGTAACAAATCGGTGGTACCCAGCGGCTCGCCGCCTTCTCGCCAGCGAGATCCACCAGCAGGCAGGTGAGCAGCGCGATCAGCACCGCCGCCTCCGGGGCGATGGCGCCAGCGTTGAGCTGGAGATTTAATCCTGCCGTTCCGGCACCACTGCCGATCGCATCGGCCACGGAGGAGAGGGCGCCCAGCAGGAACATCAGCGAGGGGACCGCGAGGTGGGAGCTGTGATGTGGAGGACTGTAGCGGCGCCTGGCTGTCAACTTGGGCGCTTGATGCGATAAAGAGGGAAGCGGTAAGTCGCTGGTCTGTGGGTCACACCCTGGTCATTGTTGAAAGTCCGACGAAGGCCCGCACCATCCGCGGCTTCCTTCCCAAGGACTTCAAGGTGGAAGCCTCGATGGGGCACGTCCGCGACTTGCCCAATAACGCCAGTGAGATTCCGGCGGCTCACAAAGGTGAGAAGTGGGCCAATCTCGGCGTCAACACCGCCGCCAACTTCGAGCCCCTCTACGTGGTGCCGAAGGACAAGAAAAAGGTGGTCAAGGAGCTCAAGGATGCCCTGAAGGGCGCCGACCAGCTGCTGCTGGCCACTGACGAAGATCGGGAGGGGGAATCGATCAGCTGGCACCTGCTGCAGCTGCTTAGCCCCAAGGTGCCTGTGAAGCGCATGGTGTTTCACGAGATCACCAAAGAGGCCATCAGCCGGGCTCTCGAGGACACCCGCGACCTCGATATGGAGCTGGTGCATGCCCAGGAAACCAGGCGCATTCTCGACCGGTTGGTGGGTTACACCCTTTCGCCGCTGCTTTGGAAAAAGGTGGCGTGGGGTTTGAGCGCCGGCCGGGTTCAATCGGTGGCAGTGCGCTTGCTCGTGCAGCGCGAGCGGGCCCGCCGGGCTTTCCGCAGTGGCAGCTACTGGGACCTCAAGGCCCGGCTGGAGCAGGGAGAAGCTGGCTTTGAGGCCAAGCTCAGCCATTTGAAAGGGGAGCGCATCGCCGGAGGCTCCGACTTCGATGAGAGCACCGGCGCCCTTAAGGCCGGCAGCAAGGTGAGGCTGCTGAGCGAGGCCGAGGCCCGCCAGCTCCAGGTCGAGGTCCAGGCCAACCCCTGGCAGGTGGCCTCCGTAGAGGAGAAGCCCACGGTGCGAAAGCCCGTGCCGCCTTTCACCACGAGCACCCTGCAGCAGGAGTCCAACCGCAAGCTGCGACTCTCGGCCCGGGAAACCATGCGCACGGCCCAGGGCCTCTACGAGCGCGGTTTCATCACCTACATGCGCACCGACTCGGTGCACCTCAGCGACCAGGCGATCAATGCTGCCCGCAGCTGCGTCAGCGAGAAGTACGGCAAGGACTACCTCAGCCCCAGCCCCCGCCAGTTTTCCACCAAGGCCCGCAACGCCCAGGAGGCCCACGAGGCGATTCGCCCAGCCGGTGAGGCGTTCCGCACCCCAAACGCCACAGGTCTTGATGGCAAGGATCTGGCCCTCTATGAGCTGATCTGGAAGCGCACCGTGGCCAGCCAGATGTCTGATGCCCGCCTCACCATGCTTGCTGTGGAATTGCAGGCCGATGGTGGCTCCCTGGGCCCAGCCCAGTTCCGGGCCTCGGGTAAGCGCATCGACTTCGCCGGTTTCTTTCGCGCCTACGTCGAGGGCAGCGACGATCCCGATGCGGCCCTTGAAGGTCAGGAGCTGTTGCTGCCGGCCCTGAAGGTGGGCGACAGACCCGCCTGCAAGGCGGTGGAGGCCCTCGGCCACCAAACCCAGCCCCCCGCTCGCTACAGCGAGGCTGCCCTGGTGAAGATGCTTGAGAAGGAGGGTATCGGTCGCCCCTCCACCTATGCCTCGATCATCGGCACGATCGTCGATCGCGGCTACGCCACCCTCGCCAACAACTCCCTCACCCCCAGCTTCACGGCTTTTGCTGTGACGGCCCTGCTGGAGGAGCACTTCCCGGATCTGGTGGACACCAGCTTCACGGCCCGGATGGAGAACACCCTCGATGAGATTTCCCACGGTCAGGTGAAGTGGCTGCCTTACCTGGAGAGCTTCTTTAAGGGTGAAAAGGGCCTGGAAACCCAGGTGCAGCAGCGGGAGGGCGATATCGATCCCGGCGTGTCCCGCACTGTTGAGCTGGAGGGCCTGCCCTGTGTGGTGCGCATCGGCCGCTTCGGCGCCTACCTGGAAACCAAGCGCGTCGCTGAAGACGGCACCGAGGAGCTGCTCAAGGCCACCCTGCCCCAGGAGATCACCCCTGCCGATCTCGATGCCGAAAAGGCGGAGTTGATCCTGAGGCAAAAGGCCGATGGGCCTGAGCCCCTTGGTGATGACCCGGAAAGCGGTGAGCAGGTGTATATGCTGTTTGGCCAGTACGGCCCCTACGTGCAGCGGGGCCAGGTGAGTGACGAGAACCCCAAGCCCAAGCGAGCTTCGCTGCCCAAAGGCGCCAAGCCCGAGGAGCTGACCCTGGAGGATGCAATTGCCCTGTTGCGGCTACCCCGTCAACTTGGCGACCACCCGGAGGGCGGCCGGGTGGAGGCGGGTCTGGGTCGCTTTGGCCCCTACGTGGTGCACCACAAGGGCAAAGGCGAGAAGGACTACCGCTCGCTCAAGGCTGAGGACGACGTACTGGTGGTTGGCCTTGACCGAGCCCTGGAGCTGTTCGCCATGCCCAAGAAGGGCCGTGGCGGCCGCACGGCCCTCAAGGACATCGGTGTCCCCGAGGGCGACGAGGAGGCGATCCAACTGTTTGACGGGCCCTACGGCCTCTACGTCAAGCAGGGCAAGGTGAATGCTTCGCTGCCGGAGGGCACCACCGCCGACACCATCACCCTGGAGCAGGCGGTTGAGCTGCTGGCCGCTAAGGCAGCTACTGGCAAAGCTGCGGCCAGGAAGCCGGGAGCTAAAAAGCCAGCAGCTAAAAAACCTGCAGCTAAGGCTCCTGCGGCAAAGAAAGCTCCCAGCACCACCAAGACCGGCCGGCTGCGCGCCAGCGCGGTGCGGGTGATCAGGGCGGCGGACAGCTGATGGCAGGCGCCGGCCGCACCTTTGGGTCGCTGCTTTGCGCCCTAGCGCTGGCTGGCTGCAGTGGCACCCGCTTCGGCGACCAGCTGGCCCGCAGCTTCTCAGCGCCCCCGGCCCAGCCCGCTCAGCCGGTCTCTCCTGCCCCTAATCCAGCGACCGCCACGCCCGCCTCCAAAGCTGCTTCCCCCACTACGGCCTCCCCCACTACTGCCTCCCCCAAAAAGGCTGAGCCCAAGCCCGTAGAAGCCAAGCCAGCAGTCGTCAATCCCAGTAAGCCAGCCCCTTATCGCATCACGATCCAGCTGCCCTCCGCCGATCCCGCTGCCCCGGCTGAAGCGGTCACAGAAGCCTTGCGGGCGGCGGGGGTCAGTTTTGAGGTGGAGATGATTGAGCGGGTCGGAGCTGCTGCAACGCCGGCGCCTGCCCCCACGGTCACGCCGGCGCCGGCACCGCGCTGATGTCGTCCCGGCGCCAACTCAACCGCGGCCAGGCCCGCCAGTTGATGGATACGGCCTATCTCGCCGCCGCCACCGCCCTGCTGTGGGTGGCGCTCTATTACCTGCCGGTGGGCAGCCCCCTATTTCGGCTGGCCCTGCCCCTGCCCTTAGCCCTGTTGCAGTTGCGTCATGGCTGGCGCTGTGCCGTGGAGGGCCTGGTTGTGACCGCCCTATTGCTGGTCGCCTTGATGGGTCCGATCCGGGGGCCGTTGGTTGTTTTCCCCTATGGCTTGCTGGCGCTGTGGCTGGGCTGGTGCTGGCGGGCCAGGGCCGGTTGGAGCTCCAGTTGGTGGCTGAGCTGGGGCGTTGGCAGCCTGATCGGTGCAGCTGGCTTCCTGGTGCGGGTGGCGGTGCTCTCGGTTTTGGTGGGCGAGAACCTTTGGGTGCTGATCACCACGGCTGCTGCTGGTTTATTGGAGAAGCTGGCTGGCTGGCTGGGCCTGGCGGCATCGATCGAGCTGGCCCAGGTGCAGCTGGCTGCCCTGGCGCTGGTGTGGGTGCAGAACGTGATCGTGGTGCTGGCCCTGCATGCGGTGGCCTACTGGATTTTTCCGCGCCTGCATTCCCCCATCCCAGAGCCACCGGATGCCCTTCGGGCCCTGGTGGCCCTTGACCCCCTCTGATGCCCCCCTCTGAGCGGCCTGATGGCCCCTGATTCCTGGACCCAGGCCCTGGAGCAGGGCTGGCGCCGCAGCCGCACTCTGCTGCTGCTCGCGGCCACCGATACGGCTGCGGTGCCTGGGATTTCCGCTGCCGGGGCCTCTCCCCAGGCCCGGCTGGGCACGGCGGCCGCCGATGCCGAATTGCTGCTGCTCGGCCCCGGTGGTCGCCGCTGCCATGCCCTGCCGCCCCTGCCGGCTGGGGTCAGCCCGGCCCTGATAAGCCATGTGGTGTTGAGTCAGCTGGGGCTGCTGGAGCGCACCCGGGTGCTCGATCTGGGCTGTGCGATCGCGGCGGCGGTGCCGCACCTGCGCCTGCCGGGGCTGGAGAGTGCCGGCCCGGCCCGCTGCCTCAGCACGGGCCAGGCCCTTGCCCCAGCCCGGGTGGCGGCCCTGGTGCAGCGCGGCCGCGCCTGGGGCAGGCGCTGGGATCCGGCCGAGCCGTTGCTGCTGGCCGAATGTGTGCCAGGGGGCACCACCACGGCCCTGGCGGTGCTCGAGGGCCTGGGGGTGGCGGCGGCGGGTCTAGTGAGCGGCAGCTTGCGCCAACCGGCCCACGGGCTGAAGGCGGCCCTCGTGGCTCAGGGTTTGGCTGCAGCGAGTTTTGAGGCGGCAGAGCTGGCGGCAGTCTCTGACCCCCTAGCATTTGCGGACCCCCTAAACGTTTTGGCGGCGTTGGGGGATCCAATGCAGGCCTTCGCTGCTGGGCTGGTGGGGGCGGCGGCGGCCCGCGGTACGCCGGTGCTGCTGGCCGGTGGTAGCCAGATGGCGGCGGTGCTGGCCCTGGCCCTAGCCCTGGCTGAGCCAGAGCAGCGGCTAGCCCTGGCGGATCGCTTGGTGGTGGCCACCACCGCCTGGGTGGCCGAGGAAGCTGGCAGCAACCTGGCCCTGCTGCTGGAGCGCATAGGTGGCCGCTGGCAGGTGCGGCCGCGGCTGGAGGTGGCGGCCCTGCGCTTCCATGGCTGCATCAGCGCCGCCCTACGCGACTACGAGCGCGGCTACGTAAAGGAGGGGGTCGGGGCCGGGGGCCTGGCCCTGCTCTGGCAGTTGGCGGGCCGGCAGCCAGGGGCCCTGGCGGAGGCCTGCGATGCAGCCTGCCGGTTGGAGCTCGGTGTCTAGGGTCGCTGCCATGGCATTCACGCCCGCTGTGCTCTCCCGTCGCCGCCTGCTGCAGCTAGGGGTGGGCGCTGGCGCTGGCTTGCTGGCCGCTTGCCGCTCCGCCGCTGGCCCCGAGCTGCTGCTGGCAGAAGCAGACCTGCCAGCCGCCTGGCTGAAGCAACTGCCCGCCCCTTGGCGGACACGCCAAGTAGCTGATGCAGCTGCTGTGCAAAAAGCCGTGCGTCAGCTTGGCGAACGACCGGCCCCTGGCTTGGTTGCCCCCGGTTTGGTGTCTCTCAGTGACGGCTGGGCCAGTGGCCTGAGCCGGCAGCAACTTCAGCCCTTTGAGGCGCCGCGGCTGTGGGCTCGTCTGGCCGCCTTCAGTGCCCCGGTGGCTCGTCTGTTTGCCCCGCTGGGTGACGCGCAGCTGGCCTTCCCCTGGGCCTACAGCCCCTGGGTGATCGCCCTGCGCAGCCGCCCCGACCTGGCCGCCCGTCGCCAGGAGGGCTGGCAGTTGCTGCTTGATCCCAGCCTGAGCGGCCGGTTGGTGTTGCCCTCCAGCCCCCGCATCAGCCTGGAGATCATGGGCGGCGATTTTGCGCGGCTGGAGCGGTTGCGGGCCCAAGCCCTCGCCTACGACGACCGTGACGGCCTCAATCTGCTGCTCAGCGGTGATGCTGAGGCGGCGGTGCTGCCGCTGCAGCGCCTGATTCCCCTGCTGCGCCGCGACCAGCGCCTGGCGGTGATCTGGCCCGACAGCGGCGCGCCGCTCAGCTGGCAGCTGCTGCTGCGGCCTGAAGGTGGTGCCTCTTCAGTGCCGCCGCCGCTGGAGTGGCTGGGGGCGGTGCTGGAGCCGCCGCTGCTGGAGCAACTGCTGGCCCGCGGCTGGGTGCCACCCCTGCCCCAGGCCGATCTGGCGCAGGTGGCCCGGCGTTTCCCCACGTCGATGGCGGCGTTGCTGCTGCCGGGAGATGCCCTCCTGGGCCGCTGCTGGAGCCTGCCGCCGCTCAGCCTGCCCGAGCAATTGGCCCAGCAGAACCTCTGGGATGCGGCCGCACCCAGGCCCTAGCCCCAAAGGCGGCGGCGCGGCGCGGCGCTGAGGAGCCGGTGGGTGTCGGCCAGCAGCTCGGGGATGGCCAGCTCGTGGGGGCAGCGGGGCAGGCAGGCGCCGCAGGTGCGGCAGGCCTCGGCGTTGAGCTCCTCCCACCAGTGGCCGGCGCGGCCGATCAGGTTGTAGCGCTCCTGGGCAAAGGCCTCCATGCCGTGGCCCACTGCCAGGTTGCGCAGGCGCAGGAGTTCGGGGATCGGCACGCCGTTGGGGCAGGGCAAGCAGGCGCGGCACTGGCCGCAGCGCTCCGCCCCCAGGCGCTCGCGGCCGGCTGCATCCAGGCGCTGCAGGGCTGAGCGTTGCGCGGCACTCAGCCAGGGCGAGGGCCCGCCGATGGCAGCGGCCCAGGCCAGGTCTTCCGGCTGCTCAGCCCCCAGGCTCAAGGTGGAGATCCCTTGATCGAGCAGGAAGCGATAGGCCAGCTCCAGGGGGTGAAACGGGGCGCAGTCGGCCAGCAGCTCCGCTGGTGGGTCGTAGAGGCGACCGCCCTTGTCGGCCGGGGAGATGGCAAGCACGCCGATTCCCTGGGCCAGGGCGGAGCGGGCGATGGGCAGGAGGGTCTGGTCAAACAGGTGCACATGCAGGCTGCAGAACGTGAAGTTCCCCGAGCTCAGGGCGGCTTCGATCAGCTCGGGAGTGCCGTGGCTGCTGAAGCCCACCTGGCCCACCAGTCCTTCGTCTTTGGCCCAGGTCAGCAGGTCGGCGCCGGGCCCCTTAAGCGCCCACTCCAGGTGCTCGGGGCGGTTGAGGCCGTGTACGGCCAGGTTGGTGAGCTGGGCCACGCCAAGGCGGGCCAGGATTGAGCGCAACTGCCCCTGGCCGGCGGCCAGGTCGGGGCCGGGCAGCAGTTTGCTGGTGATGCGCCAGCCGTCTGAGGGGCCCAGGTTGTCCCGTTGCAGGGCCGCCAGGGCCTGGCCCAGGAAGGTTTCGGCAGGCCCGTAGGCAGGGGCTGTTTCCAGGTGGTTGATGCCGGCGGCCAGGGCTGCCCTAAGGACCGCTTCCATTTGGGCGGGGCTGCCCAGAGCCCGCATCGTGCCCAAGCTGAAGGCCGACACCGCCGGCCCGGCGCCGTAGGGGCGCTGCAGCTGGTTTTCAGGCTGTTGGTTCATCCCCAGATTGGTCCGCTTCTGGGGGGGCCTGTTTGAGGTGGCGCACTAGGTCGGCAGGGCTGGTGCTGTCCAGGAAGCGGCGGAAATTGTCCTGCTCCTGGGCGTCGGCCTCCGCATCCACCGGGATGGAGGCATCAGCCACGACCTCTTCGAGCATCCAGATGCTGCTGCCGGTGCGCAGGGCTAGGGCGATGGCATCGCTAGGCCTGGCGTCTATTTCGATGCTTGAGGCTGATGATTGGTCGCCAGCCGAGCCAATTTCCCCATCGCTAGCTGGGCTGAGTTTCAGCACGGCGCGGAAGGTGCTGTCTTCGATCGTGTGGATTACAACCCGGTCGAGCTGCAAACCCCCAGCGTCGATCAGGTCGGCCATCAGGTCATGGCTGAGGGGGCGGGTCGGCGGTTCTTCGCTGAGGCCAGCCAGGATATTTTGGGCTTGGGCCTGATCGATCCAGATCGGCACCTGGCGCCGGCCCGATGGATCGCGTAGCAGCACAATCGGGCTGCGACTGGCCGCATCGAGGGCAATTCCGGCAACGCGCATTTCAACCATGGCTAGGCGCAGCCTTTTGCCCGATTATGGCGAGGATGTATCCGCCTGGGCTGGACAGCAGATGTTTACCGGGCTGGTGCAGGCCACAGGCGTGATTCGCCGCTCGCCCCACGGGGTTCAGCTGCAGTGGGCTGCAGCCCCGGGGGCTACCTGGACCCCAGCTGACCTGGCCCTAGGCGACAGCGTGGCGGTGGATGGGGTTTGTCTCACCGTTGCTGGGCGGCTGGCCGATGGCTTTCGCGCCGATGTCAGTGAGGAAACCCTGGGCCGCACCACCTTGGCCGCTAAGGCAGACCGGGGCGGCAGGGTGAATCTCGAGCCTGCCCTGCGCCTGGCCGACCGGCTTGGTGGCCACCTGGTGAGCGGCCATGTGGATGGGCTCGGGGTGGTGCGAGCCATCGCCCGCCAGACCGCCTCCTGGCGCCTGGAGCTGGCCTGGCAGAACCCCGCCTACGGCCGCTATGTGTGCGAAAAGGCCAGCGTGGCTGTGGATGGCATCAGCCTGACAGTGGCCGGCTGCGACCCCGATGGCGCCGGCTTCTGGATTGCCGTGATTCCCCACACCTGGGCAAGCACCACCCTGGCGCAGCTGGCGGTGGGGGATGGGGTCAACCTGGAGGCCGACCTACTGGCCAAGTACACCGAGCGTTTGTTGGCTGCCAGCGGCCCCAGCGGCGCGGCGGAGCCTATCAATGCCCCCTGGCTGGCTGATCACGGCTGGATCTGACGTCTGCGCTTGGCGTGCCTACGGTCGAGGTGATGTTGCTGCCATAGCGATGGGCTCAGGTTTGTTTTCGTCCAAAGGCGAGGGATTGAAGGCCTTCACCCTGTTTGAGGGGGTGTTGATGCTGGTACTTGGGGTGCTGGCCCTGATCTTCCCGGTGCTGGCTTCCGCCTGGATCACCGTGATCGTGGCGGTGGGCTTTCTGGTGGGCGGCATCGTGGGTTGGGTAAGCAACCTGGCCCGCTCCCGCCAGTTGGGACGCTGGTATTGCTTTTCGCGGCTGGTGATTTCCACCCTCTTCATCGTGGTGGGGGCCTGGATGATTCAGCAGTTCCGCGGCGGTCCGCTCGAGGGCGGCCTGGTGGTGGCCAGTCTGGCCTTTGCCATCGGCATCGTTTTCATCCTTGAAGGCCTGGTTTCGATGCTGGTGGCCCTTGGTCACACCCGGGTCAGTGGCTGGGGTTGGGGCTTGCTCAACGGCATAGTCACCCTGATTCTTGGCTTGCTGATAGTGACCATGCAGGCCTGGGGGCTGCTCTGGGTGATTGGGGTGCTGGTTGGAATCAGCTTTCTGTTCAGCGGTATCGACCTGCTCGCCTTCAGCGCCAGCTTCCATGGCGACGACTGAGCTGGAGTGCCAGGGGAGAGGGGCCTAGGGATCTTGTGGTTCGAGCGGTAGCAGGCTGATCGAACCGTTGTCTGGGTTGATCTCGATCCGAAATTCCTGGCCCGGCTCCAGTCCCAGCCTGCGGGTGTAGGCCTGGCCGATCAGCAGGTTTCCGTTGCCATGCACCCGGGTGCGGAAATCAGCTTGCCGTCCCTTGCCTTGGCCGCTGCTGGCGGTTCGGCCAACGCTGTTTGGTACCGGGTAGCCCTTAGCGGCCACCAAAGCTCGATAAAAACTTTTTTTCAGCACCCGTCCGCTCGGACCCACGTAACCGCAGCCCCGAGCGATTTCGTCCTCTGGGCGGTTGCTCAGGGCGCGGGCCCGATCAAGAAGGGCCTTGCCTTCCAGCATGTCCGCGGGGCTGTCGCCGCTCCTGGCCGCCATGTGAAACGCCTGCACTAGGCAGATATATCAACTAATTGTGCCCGGTGTGCACGGAAATCGCCATCCGTGCCAGCGGTTGACGACTTGGAGCCTCAGAGCAGATACAGGATTCCGTAGAGCACAACCCAGATGCCATCGACGAAATGCCAATAGAGCTCAGCTGCTTCTAAGCCGAAATGGTCGCTGGCGCTGATGCGTCCTCCCGGGCGGGTCTGCAGAGCAACGATGGCGATACAGATCACCCCAAGAGTCACGTGCAGGCCGTGAAAGCCAGTGAGGGCGTAGAAGGTGCTGGCAAAAAGGTTGTCGGTGAGGCTGAAGGGCAGGTTGAAATACTCAACCATCTGACCCGCCAGGAAAATCGCGCCCAGGCCGCCAGTGATTGCCAGCCAGAGGCGGCTTGCCCCCAACTTTCCGGCCCGGCATTCCTTGCCCGCGCGATGAAAGGTGAAGCTGCTGATGATCAAAACCACCGTGTTGATGGTGGGTAGCAGCAATTCGAGCTCATAGATCCCGCCTTCTGGCAGCGGATTCACGGCCCGGAAAGTGAGATAGGCAGCAAAAAAACCGGCGAAGGTCATGCCATCTGCCACCAAGAAGGTGGCCAGGCCAAATAGGCGGAAATCTCCGTGCCCCTCGCCAGCTGGGCCGTGGCCAGCCTCTACGACTACTGAATCCTGTAGGGGTGTGGTGCTCGTCACGCTTTTACCTCCGGGTGCTGGCCGTAGCCGTAGGGCTCGGTCACTAGTGGTGCCTCGCCATGCCAATTTTCAACCGGTGGCGGCGAACTGGTGAGCCATTCAGATGTAAGGGCATTCCAAGGGTTGTCACCAGCCTCTTTGCCGTTTATCGCCGTAACCACAACATTGATAAGCAGTGGCAGGGTGCTGATTGCCATCAACAGGGCGCCCACACTGCTCACCTGGTTAAGGGTTGTGAAGGCGGGGTCGTATTCGGCAACTCGTCGGGGCATGCCATTCAAGCCGAGCCAGTGCTGGGGGGCGAAGCAGAGATTGAAACCAACAAAGGTGAGCAGGAAGTGGAGCCTGCCTAGGTCCTCGTTGAGCAGGCGACCGGTGAATTTCGGATACCAGTGATATAGGGAACCGAAAATAACAAACACCGTGCCCCCGTAAACGATGTAGTGGAAGTGGCCCACCACGAAGTAGGTGTCGTGGACGTGAATATCGAAAGGCACTTGAGCCAAGGCAACGCCGGTGATGCCGCCAAATACAAAATTAACGATGAAGGCGCATGAGAACAACATCGCCGAATTAAGAGCAATCTTTCCGCCCCATAAAGTTGCCAACCAGTTGAAGAATTTAATGCCGGTTGGAACTGCGATAAAGGAGGTGGCAATCGTGAAAAACAGGCGCATCCAGGGGGGCGTGCCGCTGGTGAACATGTGGTGAGCCCAAACAATCAGGCCAAGGAAAACGATCGCCATGATCGAATACACCATCGTGGTGTAACCAAACAGAGGCTTGCGGGCGTGGATGGGAAGTATTTCGCTGACCAGGCCGAAGGCTGGCAGCACCATAATGTAAACAGCCGGGTGGGAATAGAACCAAAAAAGGTGTTGATAAACCACTACGTTTCCACCCATGGTTGGGTTGAAAAATCCGGTGTGGGCAATGATGTCGAAACTGAGCAGAATTAGGGTGCCTGCCAGTACCGGGGTTGAAAGCACAACTAAAATGCTGGTGCCTAGCATTGCCCAGCAATACATAGGCAGCATCATCAGCTTTAGTCCTGGTCGCCGTAATTTGAGGATGGTGGCAATGAAGTTGATGCCGCCAAAAATCGAGCTGCCACCAAGCAGAAGCACGCTCAATATCCAAACCACTTGGCCTGCGGCTGGGGTCGTGAGACTTAGGGGTGGATAGGCGGTCCAGCCAGACTGGGCAGCAGCTCCAGCGATAAAATAACTACTGATAAGCAGAATGCCCGCAGGGGGAATCAGCCAGAAGGCCACAGCGTTGAGACGGGGGAAAGCCATGTCTCTGGCGCCCACATAAAAGGGAATCAGATAATTGCCGAAGGCACCGTTGACGACTGGCACGATCCAAAGAAAGATCATCACCGTGCCATGAAGGGTGAGCACCTCGTTGTAGGTCTCACGGCTGACAAAATCGGAGATTGGACTTATCAGTTCCGTGCGGATGACTCCAGCTAGGGCCCCGCCGATCAGATAAAAGATGAAGCCACAAATCAAATACTGCAGGCCAATCACCTTGTGATCGAGGCTGAAACTGAAGTAGCGCAGCCAGCCCTGGGGTTGCAGGTTGCCGTCGAAATCGCTTGGGTTGGCGAGAGTCATGGCTGGTCGTCAGGTGGTGGTGCGGTTGGGAGTGTTCTGCTGCAACCAGTTGTCGTAGGCATCGGGCTCGTGCACTACAACGTTGGAGCGCATGCCGCCGTGGTAAGGGCCGCAGAGCTCGGCGCAGATGATCGGATAGGTGCCAGCCCGAGTGGCGGTAAAGGAGAGCACGGTTGGCTGGCCTGGAATTACGTCCTGCTTGAGCCGGAACTGGGGTACCCAGAAGGCATGGATTACATCCCGGGCTTCCATGCGCAACTCCACCTGTTGACCTGTGGGCACATGCAGCTCACCGCTAATTATGTCTGAGCCTGGATAGTGAAAAATGAAGGCAAATTGCATAGCGGTTACCTCCACAGGTAAAACCGGTCCGGAAGGTGCAGCATCCATGCCGGCTACGCCAATGCCACCCCAAACCCGGCCAGCTGTATCGCCTTTCTTAACGCTGACCTGCTGCATGGCCCCTTGATCCATGGCCATGTGATCGTTGAGGGTGGCCATACCGCCCATCCGCTCATATATGTCGTAGCTGTATAGACCGACAAACAAAACAACTACTGCTGGGATGGCCGTCCAAACGATCTCCAGCGGCAAATTTCCCTCTATTGCTAGACCATCGCTGACATCGCCGCTGCGGCGCCTAAATCGAAACAAGCTGTAAACCAGCAGGATCACGATGCCGAGAAACAGCACGGTGCCAATGCTGAACAAAACCTTAAATAGATCGTCGTAGGTGGATGCGTTGCTGCTGGCGCCCAGCGGCAGCACGTTGACGTTGTTGCCAACCCAAAGCCCTGTCAGCACAAGGGCTGTGGTGGCCGTGAGCACAGCTAGGGCGGTGCGAATTGGCACGGTGCTGTTTGAGCTTCTGGTCAGCCTATGGGCATTGGCTGCGATGTGCGGCTCGATCCTTGCCTTAGTTGGCAAATCAACGCCTCAGGCGCTTGCAAGCAGGGCTGATGTTTTCACTTCGTGATCTGGGCAATTAAGAGTCCCTCGTTTTGAACAACTTGGTTAGCTTCTCTGGACTCCGGGATGGTCGTTTCCGTGACGACAAATCTCCAATCACCTCTAGCCCCAAGCTTTCGCAGCAGGCCTGACCCTGTTCTGACCCAGAAGCTCGCCCTGCTTGCCTCCCACCTAGTGGTGGCCTTGGTGGCATTGGTTGGTATCGGCGGTGCCACCAGGGTGATGGAGGCGGGTCTGGCCTGTCCTGACTGGCCCCTCTGTTACGGCCGCCTCCTGCCAGGTCGTCAGATGAATCTGCAGGTGTTTTTGGAGTGGTTTCACCGCCTTGACGCTTTCGTGGTGGGAGTAGCCCTGCTGGTTCTTACGGCAGCGAGTTTTTTCTGGCGGCGCCGCCTGCCCGCTTGGTTGCCCTGGCTGGCTGCTGGGGCACTTTTTCTAGTGTTGGTTCAAGGGGCCCTGGGGGCTCTTACCGTCACCCAGCTTCTGGCTGCGCCCTTAGTTACTGCCCATCTCGCTACGGCCTTGCTGCTGGTTGCACTTACAAGTGGCATCTACCAGCGTCTGGCAATGGTGAATAGGGCCTCGAACAGCCCTCCGCTTTGGTGGCAGCTGCTGGCGAGCTTGGCTCTGGTGCTGGTCTTCGCCCAGTGCCTGCTGGGTGGAACCATGGCCAGCCAGTGGGCGGCAGATCAGTGTTTTAGTGCCGGCAATGGCTGCCGCTGGCTGCTGGCTCACCGCCAGCTCGCCATGACAGCAGCTGTTGCAGTGCTGGTCCTGGCAGCAGCAACACTGTTTTTGCCTCCAGGTCAGGGGCAACTGCCCGGCCTCGCCCAGGGAGCAGCCGTGTTGGTGCTGGCCCAGGTGAGCTTGGGCATTTGGACCTTGAAGCTCCAGCTGCAGGCGCCGCTGGTGACGATCGGCCACCAACTGCTGGCGGCCCTGCTGGTCGCTCTGCTTGCAGCGGTGCTTGCCCGCTCCCTTGGCAAATCAGGCCAGACCTTGCCCATGTCTCCAATGTCTTCCGAGGTGGCTCATGGTTAGTGCAACGATCACAGCTCCAATCGCCGTTGCCCCGGCGATCCGCCCCTCGGTGAAATTGCCAGCTTGGCTTGAAGTTGCCAAGCCCCGCCTCATACCGCTGCTGCTAGCTACCACCCTCGGTGGCATGGCCCTCAGCTCTGGCGATGCACCCACCGCCAGCACGATCATCTGCACCCTGGTGGGGGGCAGCCTGGCTTCGGCTGCGGCCGGTGTGCTCAATTGCCTCTGGGAACAGGATCTCGATGGGCGCATGCAGCGCACTAGCCGCCGGGCCCTGCCCTCTGGTCGTCTCGCCCAGCGCCAGGCCTTTGCCCTAGCCATTGGCCTCACCATCCTGTCGGTGGTGGTGCTGGTTATGGGCGTTAATCCGCTGGCTGCCAGCCTCTCCCTGCTGGGGCTCTGCAGCTATGTGCTGCTTTACACAGCCCTGCTCAAGCCGCGCACCAGTCAGAACATCGTGGTCGGCGGGGTGGCCGGAGCTATTCCGCCCTTGGTGGGAGCTGCCGCTGCCACCGGCTCCCTTGGCTGGGCTTCCTGGTGGTTGTTTTCCCTGGTGATGTTGTGGACGCCAGCCCACTTCTGGGCCCTGGCCTTGCTGCTCAAGGACGATTACCGCTCCGTGGGCATTCCGATGCTGCCGGTGGTCAAGGGCGTGGCGGTGACGACCCGGGCTATCAGCCATTACGCCTGGGCCACCGTTGGCTTCAGCCTGCTTGGGATAGTGGCGCTGCCAACAGGCGGCTTGCTTTATGGCTTGATGGTGCTGCCCTTCAACGCCCGTCTGCTGCAGCTGAGCTCCCAGCTACGCAGCCAGCCTGACGAACCCCAACGGGCCAAGGCCATGTTCCGCTGGTCGATTTTCTATTTATTCGGCATCTGTGCGTTGCTTTTGTTGGCCCGCCTACCGCAGGCAGCCCTGCTGGGCCCCCAACTGTTCAACGTCCCCTTTGCTGCCTTGCCTACATTGGTCGGCTGATTGGAGCGGCTTGAGTCGGTGATCGAACTGCAGCAGCTCTGCAAGCGCTACGGGGGCAAAAAGGCGGCAACTGCCGTCGTTGCCCTCGACAACCTTTCCCTGCAAGTGCCGGCCGGTAGCCTCTATGGCCTGCTTGGTCCTAACGGTGCCGGTAAGACGACCGCCTTGCGCATCCTTTGCACCCTGCTGGCCCCTGACAGCGGCAGCGTTCGGGTAGGCGGCGTTGATGCCCTGGCCGAGCCCCGGGCGGTGCGTCGCTTGTTGGGCTACGTGGCCCAGGAGGTGGCAATCGACAAGATCCTCACCGGCCGCGAACTGCTGCAGCTGCAGGGTGATCTCTATCACCTGGCCCCAGCTGCCCGGAACCGGCGCATGGACGAGCTGATCGAGCTGCTCGGCATGGCCGAGTGGATTGATCGGCGGTGCGGTAGCTACTCGGGCGGGATGCGGCGCCGGCTCGATCTGGCCGCTGGCCTGTTGCACAGCCCCCAGGTGTTGGTGCTCGATGAGCCCACCGTCGGCCTTGATATCGAGAGTCGCGCGGCGATCTGGTCTGTGTTGCGCCAGCTACGCGATGGCGGCACAACTGTCCTGCTAAGCAGCCACTACTTAGAGGAGGTTGATGCCCTGGCTGACCATCTGGCGATCATCGAGGCTGGCAAGGTCATCGCCGAGGGCGCTCCTGCTGTGCTCAAGGCCGCCTTGGGTGGCGATCGAGTGACCTTGAGGGTGCGCGAATTCAGTGATGCCGACGAGGCTGAGCGGGTGCGCAGCTTGCTGAACGAATGCGCCGGGGTACGCCAGGTGGTGGTGAACCGGGCCCAGGGCTACTCCCTGAATCTGGTGATTGAGCACGACGGCGTTGTCGAGCAGCTGCGCCGCCAATTGGCGGCAGCCGACCTGTCGGTTTTCGCCCTCGCCCAGAGCCGCCCCAGCCTCGATGATGTCTATCTCCAGGCCACCGGCCGCACCCTGATGGACGCGGAGCTGGCGGTGGCCGGCAGCCGTGATCCCAAGGCTGAACGCAAAGCAAGCATGTGATGACCACAACCCTTCCAGGCCCCCAACCCGAGGCATCCGCCTTGGCCGAGATCAGTCAAGAAACCCTGGCCCTCACGCGTCGTTTGTTCGTACAGCTGCAGCGCCGGCCTTCCACCTTGGTGGCGGGGGTTCTGCAGCCCCTGATCTGGCTGGTGTTATTTGGCGCCCTGTTTGCCAAGGCTCCGGCGGGCCTGCTGCCTGGCGGCATCAGCTACGGCCGCTTCCTTGGCGCAGGGGTGATCGTGTTCACGGCCTTCAGTGCGGCCCTTAACGCCGGCCTGCCGTTGATGTTTGACCGCGAATTCGGCTTCCTCAACCGGTTGCTAGTGGCGCCACTGCGCTCGCGGAGCTCGATCGTGTTCGCCTCGGTGCTCTACATCACCACTCTGAGCTTGGTGCAGAGCCTGGCGATCATGGGCACTGCCGCTTTGCTGGGTTACGGCTGGCCTGGTGCAGCTGGGCTGCTGCTGGTATTAGTCACCTTGCTGTTGTTGGTATTTGCAGTAACAGCCTTGAGTTTGGGGCTTGCTTTTGCGCTGCCAGGCCACATTGAGCTGATTGCGGTGATCTTTGTGGCCAACCTGCCACTGCTGTTTGCCAGCACCGCTTTGGCTCCGTTGTCGTTCATGCCGGCCTGGCTGGGCTGGCTAGCGGCCCTTAATCCCCTTACCTTCGCGATAGAACCGATTCGTGCCGCCTATGCGGGACAGGTCTCTCTCACCGCAGTGGTGCTGGAGGCCCCCTACGGCCAGCTCAGCAGCGCCACCTGCCTAGGGGTGCTCGCCTTGCTGGCCGCCGGGTTGTTCCTGCTGATTCGGCCGCTTCTGGATCGCAAGCTCACCTAGCAAGTCCTTTCGTGACGCAGCCCTGCAGATTCCCCCCGTCCGATCGTCCCGACTTAGGAGACCGCTTGCTGGCGGCGGTTGCAGAGCGGGATCAGGCCATGGCCCAGCGTCTGGTGCAGCAGTGGGCGCACCGCCGGGGGCTGGCTGCCCTCGAAGCCCTGATCGCCGGCCCTCTGTGTGTGGGCCAAGGAGTAGGGGCGGCTGAGTGGCTGCGCTCCCAGGCTGGCCTGGAAACCAACCTTCAGCCCAGCGTGCAACCAACTATGCAACTAGTTGAGCAACCAGTTGAGCAACGGGCTGTGCTTGCCCTTGTGCAGGATGCTCTGGCTCCGGCAGCGCGCAATGCCGCCCCTGCGCCCTTTGCCCACGCTTCCCTGCGGGCCTGGTTGCCGGATGCTGAAGAGCTCAATGACTTTGCCCTTCCCCTGGCCAGCTGAGTGAAACCCTCCGGTTTGATTGTGTCGGTGCAGGCCCCCGAGGGCTCACCAATGCGCGATCCCGATGTGATCGCCGCCATGGCAGATGCCAGTTTGCGCAATGGCGCCTCTGGGGTGCGTCTGGAAAGTCCAGAGCACATCGGCGCTGTTCGTCAGCGCTGCCCAACCGCTCTGATCGTGGGCCTATGGAAGCGCAGCTATCCAGACAGCTCGGTGTACATCACCCCGGGGTGGGAGGAGATTCGTGCGGTTTGGGCTGCTGGTGCCGATGTGGTGGCGATTGATGCCACCGAGCGCCATCGCCCCGGGGGTGAAAATTTGGAGGGTCTGATCGCCCGCGCCCAGCGCGAGCTTGGTGCTGCGCTGATGGCAGATGTGGACAGCGTTGCCAATGGCCTGCGTGCCGCCGAGTTTGGTTGCACCTGGGTCGGCACCACCCTTTATGGCTACACGGAATCAACCTCAGGCCAGAAGCCACCAGCCTGGGACCTATTGCCCCTGCTGCGGCAGCAATTACCCGCCGAGGTGAGCCTGATCTGCGAGGGCGGCATATCAAGCCCCCAGCAGGCTCGCCAAGCGCTCGACCTCGGCGCTGATGCCGTGGTTGTGGGCACGGCAATCACCGGGGTCGATTTGCAGGTTGCTGCCTATGTACGGGATGTACTGGCCGGCTGAGCAGCCTGGGATCACATCATCCCGGGCATGCCCATGCCACCCATGCCACCCATGCCACCCATTCCGCCCATTCCTCCCATGTCACCGCCGGGGGCTGCTTCGGGTTCGGGCTTATCGGCGATCACAACCTCGGTGGTGATCAGCATCGAGGCGATAGAGACCGCATCTTGAAGGGCTAGGCGCACCACCTTGGCCGCATCGAGAATGCCAGCTGCCAGCAGGTCTTCGTAGACGCCGGTGAGGGCGTTGTAGCCCTTGCCCAGCCGCAGGATCTCAGCTGCCACCACGGCGCCATCGGCACCGGAGTTGTGGGCGATCTGGCGCACGGGCTCGGCTAGGGCCCGTTTGACGATCTCGACGCCGGTGCGCTCGTCGCCCTGGCAGCTAGCCGCCAGGCTGCTCAGCCCTTCGGCCAGCTCCAACAGGGTGCAGCCGCCACCAGCAATGATTCCCTCCTCCACCGCAGCGCGGGTGGCGTTGAGGGCGTCTTCGATGCGCAGTTTGCGGTTCTTGAGCTCGGTTTCGGTGGGAGCACCCACCTTGATCACGGCAACCCCTCCGGCCAGTTTGGCGATCCGCTCTTGCAGTTTTTCGCGGTCGTAATCGGACTCGGTGTTGTCGAGCTCGCGCTTGATTGAGGCCACCCGATCAGCTACCGCTGCCTGGTGCTCGCCGCTGGCCACGATCGTGGTGCTGTCCTTGGTGATGGTGATGCGGCGGGCCTGACCGAGCTCGGCTAGGCCGGTCTTGTCCAGGGTCATGGCCTGGTCTTCGCTCACGACCGTGGCGCCGGTGAGTACGGCGATGTCGCCAAGCATGGCCTTGCGGCGATCCCCGAAGCCAGGGGCCCGCACTGCTGCAACCTGCAATACGCCCCGGTTTTTGTTCACCACCAGGGTGGCGAGAGCTTCGCCCTCCACTTCTTCCGCCAGGATCAGTAGGGGCCTGCCGCCCTTGGAAACCGCCTCCAGCACGGGCACCAGGTCAGTGATGGTGCTGATTTTGCGGTCGGTGATCAGGATCAGGGCATTTTCAAAGACGCATTCGCGCCTCTCCTGGTCGGTGACGAAGTAGGGGGAGCTGTAGCCACGGTCGAAGGCCATGCCCTCGGTGATCTCCAGTTCGGTGGCTAAGGAGGTGGATTCCTCAACGGTGATAACGCCGTCAGCGCTCACCTTGCCCATGGCTTCGGCGATCATCCGGCCGATCTCTTCGTCGTTGCCGGAGCTCACCTCGGCTACCTGGCGAATCGCTTCACCGGCGACGGGCTGGGCCCTCTCGGCGATGCCCGCCACGATCTGGGCTGTGGCCATTTCCATGCCGCGGCGTAACCCGACCGGGCTGGCGCCGGCAGCCACGTTTCTGAGACCTTCGCGGACCAGCGCCTGGGCCAGCAGGGTGGCAGTGGTGGTGCCGTCGCCGGCGGTGTCCTTGGTCTTGCTGGCTACCTGCTGCATCAGCTTGGCGCCAACGTTTTCGAAGGGATCTTCGAGTTCGATCTCCCTGGCGATGGTGACGCCGTCATTAACGATCTCGGGCGCGCCGAATTTCTTTTCGAGCACCACGTTGCGGCCGCGGGGGCCGATGGTGACCTTCACCGCGTTGGCCAGAGCGTTTACACCCCGCTCAAGGGCGCCACGGGAGGCATCCGAAAAGCTGATCAGCTTGGCCATGAAAACGTTGAACACTCAGTTGTGCCAGGGTCCCACAGCGGACCACCGCCAGGCCAACGGAGCGGGGTGGGGAAAGCCGAATCAAGCTGCTGCTTTGGGTTACTTATTCGCTCCAGCCTCGATAGGGTTCAGCAATGGAGGATTTGCTGCAAACAGCACTGGAGAGCGCGGACGAAGCCATTTCGCTGGATCCGGGCTCCACTGCTAACGCCATGGTGTTTGTGCTCGTGGCGGCGGCTGGGGTGTTGATGGCCTTGGTTTATGTGCCGGTGAGGCTGTTTTTGACAATCACCGCCCGCAGTCGCCGCCTGCGCCTGTTGCAACGGATTCGCCGGCTGCGCGAGGAGTTGGCTCAGCCGCTCACAAACTCTTGAACTATCAAGTCTTGAACCACCAAGTTTTGAACCGCCAAGTCTTGAACTAAGGAGACTCTGGAGAACCAGTGCCATTCGCGGGACAATGGCCCTGTAATCGCTGACCAGGACTGAGGTAATGGGTGGCAAGCAGCTCGGCTTCTCTGATTACGAGCTCACCACCGCCAAAAAGCAGAC
>NZ_JAGQBD010000008.1:0-88745 GCF_024345455.1 Cyanobium sp. T1G-Tous | reverse complement strand
ACACCGAACCAGCCCACATAGAGGCGGTTGTTGGTGGAGGTGACCCAGTCGCAAAACTGGTTCCACGCAGAAGCGCCTTGGCGCTGCTGAATAGTGGTTGTCATGAGAACGAGAAGAGGGTGTTCCAGAGGAACGGGTATGGAAGGTGGCAAGCCACCAGACGGAATCCCGTCGAGCGCAAGAACATTGCGCAACACAACTGTAACGGAAGATTGCGGCTTTGGTGAGAAGGCTGGTCAGGGGGCGCCAAAGCCCTGCTGATGAAGCCCATAAGTACCGCTGATGTCGGGGTGCGACAGGGCAATCCATAGCCAGCCGGCCAGACCACTGCTAAGCAGAGGACAGCTAAGGATTCGTCTCCGGCATGGCCCTGCTCGTTCGATTTAAAGCCCTGCCTATACGGGCCAGCCTGGCCACCACAACCGTGGCCGCAGCCTGCCTGTTCTCTGCTGGCTGTCAGCGGCAACCATCAGCCGAGCTGCAAAAGCTGCAGCAGCGCCAGGAGCAGTTGGAAGTAAAGATTCAGCAGCTTGAGCAGAAGCTCAACACCGTGGCTCCCGGCAACGGGGCCGACCCGGCCGGCAAGCCCCCGGCTGGAGCCATCAAATCACTCACATACCGCAGCGGCACCTCAGACGATCGCCTGCGCATTTACTGGGCCGACGGCAGCACCACAAACCTGCCTTGCAAGCAGGAGCAGTCCACCTTGGTGTGTGGGTAAGTCGCCTTGACACTGACGGAGCCGCTGCGTTGAGCTGGATCTGTCACATCCATAAACCCATGGGTTCACCTTTAGCTTCAGCAGCGGCGTTATTAAGTGCGCGACTGCTGGCGGGGGGCTTATTGGTAGCCAGTTGCCTGGGCGCTGGCAGCCTGTCATTTGTGAATTCCGCTCCGGCCCGGGCCCAGGCGGAAGCACCCGTTCCATTCAGTGCCGTGCGGGCCCTCAACTTGGCTCGCAACACCGCAGTTCAGACCAACGGCGGCTTGGGGCTCTACCGACCAGACAAGTGCATGTTTGAAACGGCGAGCGCCGGCAACAAATGCCTGATCAGCACAACCAGTGATGGCTATCTATTTCGCTTCCTTGGCGGAGCACCCGGCTGGCAGCAGCTAAGTCTGGCTGCAACGGTGGAAACCGAAATCCGCGTATCCAGTGACGGGCGCACCGTCCTTGGCATTGATTACAACGGCGCCCCCCGTTAGGCCAGCTGGACAGCAAGGGCAGTCAAAGCTGGCAACCATTCAGACCCAACCGGCCAACATTCCCTGCGAGTGAGGCTTAGGGCAATGCCCTTTTCGCCGTAGGCGGCCTCATTTACAAAGACGGGCCAGACGGAATCCCCCGCCAAATCCGGCGGCAGGGCCAGGCCAATTTCCTTGCCGCAGGGATCGATAAACACCGGATCTCCCGAACGCAAGGGACGCCAGTCGCGATGCTGTAACGCCGGATGCAGGCAGGCGGCAGGTGAACCATCTGGATGGCGCGGCAAATCCAGGCTGCCCAGATGGCAATGCACCACAAGCTCAGCCGGCAGCCTTAGGCGGCCTCGCCGAGCTGCCGCCAACACGGCCAGGGCCGCCTCAACGCCGAGCTGGCTTTGACGGCAGATCGGAGCCTGGATAACCCCCTGGGGCACCGGACCCACCTCGATCACCAGGCCGCAGGGCCAGCGTTCAACCAAAAAGCCCGTTTGGGAAGCATCGGCCTCGTGCAAGTAAATCGGCAGCCCCAACTCCCCCTGCAAACCCGCCGCCAGAGCTAGATCGGCCGGCCTCCGGCCGTAGAGCACCAAGGAGTTACCCATAGCGCTGGTGGTGCTGTGTAGGTCGAGCACCACCAGCGAAGGAGATTCAGCATCAGGGCCATGGCAAGCGAGCAGCTGGCGAGCGCGCTGCAGATCAGCTTCGTTTCTCGAGGAATCCGCCAGCAGCTCGGGGGCAAAGCAGCGGTTTAAATCCCGCTCCACATAGCGCTGATTGGCTTTGTGGGCAGCAGGGTTGCCAAGCACCAGCGCCACATCAAGGCCGTGGCGCTGCAGGGCCTCGGGCTGGCGGCGCCAGTGCTCCAGCAGCCAGGGGGCGTTGCGTTCATTGCCGTGGGTGCCGGCCACGACCAGCACCTGGGCCGGTTTGACGATTTGGCTGATCAAAAAGAAGAAGGCCAGAAATGGATTTCAGCCCCAGCCTGACGCAGATTCAGAGCTCTGCCGCCCCCGCAACCATGCCTCCCCCCGCCCCCTTGGTGCGCACGGCCCGCGCGATCTGGCACTGGCAATGGCACCAGCTCATGGGCGGCCTGGGACCGGCCGATGCAGAGGGCAACTACCGCCGCCCCAGCGGAGCTTTCTCGGCGCTGCCGCCCCTGCCCAGCGAAGCCGGCGCGGCTGATGGGCACGTGTTGATTGTGGGGCGCAGCTGCCCCTGGGCCCACCGGGCCTGGCTGGTGTGGAGCCTGCGCCAACTGGGCTGCAGCATCAACCTGGTGGTGGTGGACCCCGATCCAGCCGAGGGGCGCTGGCGCTTTGCCGAGCCCTTCGAGGGCTGCGCCAGCTTAATCGAGCTCTACCAGCAATCCGGCGCTGATCCGGGGCAGCGGGCCACGGTGCCGGCGCTCTATTCCCGCGGTGAGAGGCGGATCCTGGTTACGGAGAGCGCCCGGCTGATCGAGCTGCTCAACCGCTGGCCCGCACCAGCAGGGCCCGATCTGGAGCCCCATAACCAGCAGGCAGCCACAGAGAAGTGGCGCGCGCGGCTGCAGGGCGACGTCAACGACGGGGTGTACCGCTGTGGTTTCGCCCGCACCCAGGCCGCCTACGACCGGGCCGAGGCGGCCTTGTTTGCGGCGCTTCTGGACGCCAATGGGGCCTTGGAGCAATCTCCTTGGCTAAGTGGGGACCAACTGAGCCTGGCCGATATAGGGCTTTTCCCGACCCTTATCCGGCTGGAGCTGGTTTATGCGCCCCTGTTCGGTTGCAGCCGCATACCCCTTTGGCAGCTTCCAGCCCTATGGGACTGGCGCCGGCGCTTTTACAGCCTGCCCGGCGTGGCCGAGACCTGCTTCCCGGAGGCCTGGCGCAGCGATTACTTCGGCGCCCTGTTTCCCCTCCATCCCTCGGGAATCATCCCGGCCGGGCCGCCACTCGCCACACTGGTGCAAGGCAGACCAGTACAGGAAAGCAGCGAGAACCATCCATGACTGATCCGATATTTGAAGGGGTGTACGGCACCTACACGATTGACGCCACCGACCGGCGGGAGGTGCTCGGTTACCGCCTTGCCCTCACGGCGGTGGCCGTTGGCCAAGCAGGCCTGCTAGTGCAGTGGCGGCAGCTGGGAGCCGACCAGCTCTGGCCCTGGATGCTGCTGATGGCTGCGGGGCTGGGCCTAGCTCTGCGCTGGATTCACATTTACTTAGTGCCCTTGCACCGGGCCCTGCAGCTGTTCTGGCTACTGGGTTGCCTGGGGGGCCTGGCATTGGCGATCCACAGCGGCCCCGGCGCCATGCTGCCGGCCCTGGCCAGTCAGCCCCTCTGGATTCTGGCCATTGGCCCCTTTTTCGCGGCCTTGGCGGGGGTTGGCTTCAAGGAATTTTTCTGCTTCAGGCGGCCGGAGGCGATCGGCGTGACCCTGCTACTGCCTACCGCCCTGCTGGGCCACCTCAGCGGCTTGCTGCCAGGAGCGATCACCACGGCCCTGCTGGCCCTGGAGAGCGGGCTTTTGCTGGTGCTTTGCCTGCGCAAATTTCCCATGCCCCCCGCGGCAGATGTGGGCGACAAGAGCGTGTTTGCTTACCTCAAAGGCCAAGCTGGCGCAGCTGGGGAGGCTGCACTTTGAGTTTGATAAGCCTGGTGGAAGCCAGCAAGGACTTCGGCATCCGCACCCTGTTCGAGGGCCTCACCCTGCACATCGGCGAGCGGGAGCGGCTCGGTCTGATTGGTCCCAATGGGGCCGGCAAGAGCACCCTGTTGAAGGTGCTTGCGGGCAATGAGCCCCTCGGCAGCGGCAAGCGCCGCTGCGCCCCCCGCACCCGGGTGGTGCTCGTAGACCAGGAGCCCGAGCTAGATCCCGAGCACACCGTGCTCGAGCAGGTGTTTGCCGGTAGCGGCGAGAAGATGGCTTTGCTGCGGCAGCACACGGCCCTGAGTCAGGCCGTGGCTGATGGCCCCGACAACACCATCGCCCTGGCCCAGCTCAGCGACCTGCATGGCCGCATGGATCAGCTCAATGCCTGGGGGCTGGAGCAGCAGTGCCGCGAGGTGCTGGAGCGGCTAGGCATCGCTGACATCGAGCGCAAGGTGGGCGACCTCTCCGGCGGCTACCGCAAGCGGGTCGCCCTGGCGGCAGCCCTGGTGGCCGAGCCGGACGTGCTGCTACTTGATGAGCCCACCAACCACCTCGACGCCAACGGGGTGGAATGGCTGCAGAGCTATCTCGAGCGCTTCTCCGGCGCCCTGGTGCTGGTGACCCACGACCGCTACGTGCTCGATCGGGTCACCCGCCGGATCGTGGAGGTGGATCGGGGCCTGGCCCGCAGCTACGACGGCAACTACGCCACCTATCTCACCCATAAAGCTGAGGAGGAGGCATCGGAAGCGGCCTCAGCCGCCAAGTTCAAGGGCACGCTGCGGCGGGAACTGGCCTGGCTCAGGCAGGGTCCCAAGGCCCGCAGCACCAAGCAGAAGGCCCGCATCCAGCGAATTGAGGCGATGCGGGAGGCACCTCTGCGGCAGGGCCGCGGCCAGGTGAGCTTGGCCACCACCAGCCGGCGGCTCGGCAAGCGGGCCATCACCGCTGAGGAGCTGGAGGTAAGTGTGGGCGAAGGACCCGAGGCCAGGGCCCTGCTGCGCGCCTTCAGCTACGACTTCAGCCCGGAGGACCGGGTTGGCATCATTGGCCCAAACGGGGTGGGCAAGTCGAGCCTGCTGGAGGTGATCGCCGGCCGGCGCCAACCCAGCAGTGGCAGCCTGGAGCTGGGCTCCACCGTGAAGCTCGCCTACTTCGACCAGCACAGCGACGTGCTGCTCAAGCCCGACCAGAAGGTGCTGGAGGTGGTTCAAGCTGCCGCCAGTCGGGTGGCAGTGGATGGTGAGGAGCTGAGCGCCTCCCAGTTGCTGGAGCGCTTCCTGTTTCCACCAGCCCAACAGCACCAACCGGTGGCCAAGCTCTCCGGCGGCGAACGGCGGCGGCTCCATCTCTGCCGGCTGCTGATCGAGGCACCCAACGTGCTGCTGCTCGATGAGCCCACCAACGACCTGGACGTGCAGACCCTGAGCGTGCTCGAAGACTTCCTCGAAGACTTCCGCGGCTGCGTGGTGGTGGTCTCCCACGACCGCTACTTCCTCGACCGCACCGTGGACCGGCTGTTCTGCTTCGAGAACGGTGAGCTGCAGCGCTTCGAGGGCAACTACAGCGCCTATTTAGAAGCGAGCTCCGCCCGCCAGGCCGCACCCAAGAGCCCCAAGAATCCAGCCCCGGTAGCGCCCCAAGCCAGCAAAGCGCAAACGCGGCGGCGGAGCTTCAAGGAGAGTCGGGAGCTGGGCGAATTGGAGCTAAACCTGCCGGCCTGGGAGCAGCAGCGCCGTGAGCTGGAGCTGGCCCTGGCCAGTTCAGGCAGCGATTACGCCGCCCTTGAGGGACTCACCCAGGAGCTCGCCGCGTTAACGGAGCGCATCCATTGCGGCGAGGAGCGCTGGCTCGAACTCAGCGAGCTGGCGGGGTGAAACGGGGGCCCCAGCCAGGGCCGGCCGCACCGCAGAGGACCCTGGGCTCACATTGTTGCCAATCCAACACATCGCCAAAGCTCAGCTCCCGGCGCCATTGGCGCTGCTCAAAGAGGTAGCAAGTGCACCTTCGGGGCGTCGATCAAGATCAGGCGCCCGTAAGGTGAGCCGCGATGAGCTCCGGTCTCAAGTGACCGGTATCCGAATGAAAAGCATCGACGAGCACATCCAGAAAGACCAGAGCGAGATCGAGGCAGCCAAGGCAGCTGGCGACCTAGGCAAGGTCCGCCACTTGGAGGAAGAGCTCCAGGGTCTCAAGGAGTTCAAAGAGCACCATCCCGAGGACAGCCACGACCCAACCCCACTGGAAGTGTTCTGTGACCTCAACCCTTCTGCCCCCGAGTGCCGCGTCTACGACGACTGAATTGACTAGGGCTTAATTGCCTACGGCTGAACTGCCTAGGGCTGAACGATGCCGAGCTGCTGCCACACCGCGGCCAGCAGCTGCGGCAAATTTTTGGAGGCAGCAGCTGAAATAGCCAGAACGGGCAAGCCGCCACGGGCCTGCACCTGCTGGCTCACCTTCTCCACCAGCTCTTCAAGGCTGGCTGGATCGAGCAATTCGATCTTGTTGAGCACCACCAGGCGGGGCCTCTGGTCGAGCCCATGGCCGTAGGCCGTGAGCTCCCCCTCGACCACGTTCAAGTCGGCGACCACATCCTCCGCGCTGGAATCGATCAGGTGGATCAGTAGCCGGGTGCGCTCGATGTGGCGTAGGAAGTCGTGCCCCAGCCCTGCCCCCTGGGCCGCTCCAGCGATCAAACCAGGAATGTCAGCAAAGACGGTGCCATCACCACTGGGCCGGCGCACCACCCCCAGGTTGGGCACCAGGGTGGTGAAGGGGTAATCGGCGATCTTGGGCCGAGCTGCCGAAAGCACCGAAATCAAGGTGCTCTTGCCGGCATTGGGCAAACCGATGATGCCAACTTCAGCCAGCAGCTTGAGCTCCAGCTGCAGCAGCCACTCCTCTCCCTCCCGCCCCTCGGTGAACTTCTCCGGGGCCCGGTTGCGGTTGCTGAGGTAGTGGGCATTGCCCAGGCCGCCGCGGCCGCCAAAGGCCACCAGTAGCTCCTCACCTGCATCGGTGAGATCACCTAGCAAAATTGAGGTTCGGGCATCGCGCACCACGGTGCCGCAGGGCACCTTGATCACCAGATGGTTGCCGCTGGCACCGGTGCAGCGATTGGGACCGCCCCGGCGACCATCGACCGCCAAAAACTGCCGCTTGTACTTGAAATCCAGCAGCGTCTGGAGGTTGGCGTCAGCCACCAGCAGCACGTCGGCACCACGGCCGCCATCACCGCCGGACGGGCCGCCTGCTGGCACATATTTCTCGCGGCGAAACGCCACGATTCCGTCGCCGCCTCGGCCGGCCTTGACCGTTACGCGGGCTTGATCGATGAATTGCATTGGAACAAACCTAGGATCGCGCCGTCTGAAGGCCCGTCTTGGCAGAGGTTCGCTTCCAGCAGGTCAGCAAGACCTACCCACCCCGGCGCGGTGGTGATCCGGTGCAGGTGCTGCGCCAGCTGGATCTACAGATTCATGATGGCGAATTTTTGGTGTTGGTTGGGCCCTCAGGCTGCGGCAAAAGCACCCTGCTGCGTTTACTGGCTGGCCTAGAGCAGCCCAGCCAGGGGGAGATCTTCGTGGGCAATCGGCCGGTGAGCTCGCTGCGCCCAGCCCAACGGGACGTAGCCATGGTGTTCCAGAGCTATGCGCTCTATCCCCATCTCACGGTGGCCGGCAACATCGGCTTCGGCCTGCGCCGCAGCCGCAACCGCACGGCCCTTGAGCAGCTTCAAGACAGCCTGCATTTGGCCACCAGGCGGCTGCCAGGGCCCTTGCGGCTTCGCTCACGGCGGGAGGAGCGCATCGCCCAGCGCATCGCCGAGGTAGCGGAAACCCTGGAGCTCGACCAGCTACTCGATCGGCTGCCCAAGGAGCTTTCCGGCGGCCAGAAGCAGCGGGTTGCCCTGGGCCGGGCCATCGCCCGGGCGCCGGCAGTGTTTTTGATGGACGAACCGCTCAGCAACCTCGACGCCAAGCTGCGCACCGGCACCCGCACCCAAATCGTTGAGCTGCAGCGACGCCTGGGCACCACCACCCTGTATGTCACCCACGACCAGGTGGAAGCCATGACCATGGGGCACCGGATCGCCGTGCTCAATGCTGGAAGGCTGCAGCAGCTCGGCACACCGATGCAGCTATATCAGTGGCCCGCCAATTTGTTTGTAGCCCAGTTCATCGGCAGCCCGCCCATGAATCTGCTGCCGGTAACCGCAATAGGTGCAGGCCAGGTGCAGCTGGGCGGCCGCAAGCTGGCGGTTGAAGGTCCCCTCGCCGAGGTGCTGGCATCACGGGCAGGGGAGGCGCTCACTGGCGGACTGCGGCCCGAGCACTTCCAGCTAGCTCCCGCCACCAACCGCAACCTGCGGGCCGAGGTGAGCCATGGCGAAGCCCTGGGCAACGAACAACTGCTCACCTGCCGCCTGGAGGAGGGCGGTCACCTGGTGCAGGTGCGGGTCGGCCCTGAAACAATCCTGCCGCCGGGGGCCAGCCTGAACCTCGATATTGATCCCCGAGGCTGGCGCCTGTTTGATGCCAGCGGCGAGGCCCTGCCCCTGCTCCCTGAGCCCGCAAGCCAGGAGCCGACCCTGCCCTATTTCACGTAAATCACGCTGCAGCCAGCCCCGCCGTCGCCCTGCTCGGCGTCACTCACCCGCTCCACGTAGGGCACCGTTGCCAACCAGGCCCGCAGGCCGCGCTTGAGTTTGCCCGTGCCGATGCCGTGGATCACCCACACGGGACCATTGGCGGCGCGCAGCCGCTCCTCCAAGGCCGCTTCGGCTTCATGCACCCGCAAGCCGCGCACATCAACGGTGTTGCGCTCGGATCGCACATCCGGGCCCGGGCCCCCCAGCCCCCGCTGACCCTTCACCTGCACCCGCACCTCAGGGGGTGAGGGTTTTTCGCCATGCAGCCCCTCGATACCGGCCAGCTCCAGGGTTAGCCGCATCACCCCACAGCGCACCGTGAGTTCCCGGCCGTCATCAGCGATGGAGAGCACCTCAGCGGCCTTGCCCAGCGACAACAGCCGCACCCGATCACCAACGGCGGGCATCCAGCCCCGGTGCTCGCGCCGCTCCGGAGTGGGGCGGTGCTGCTGCTCAAGCGATTTGAGCCGCTGGCCGGCCTGGCGCGCTGTTTCGCCTAGGGCGGCGCTACTAACCTCGCCCCCATCGCGCCCCTGGCGCAGCCTCCTGATGATGCGCTTCACCTCGTTCTGTCCCTGACGAATCGAGCGCTCCAACTGCTGGCGCCGCTGTTCCTGTAGCTCGGCGCTCTGCTGGGTCTGCTGTTGCCAGCGCAGCAGCAACTCCTCGTGCAACAGCTCGGTGCGGGCCAGTAGGGCGGCTGCCTCCTCGGCGGCCTCCTGCTGGCGTTGACGCTGATTTTCCAGGCCGGCGATCACCTGGTTCACCTCGCCCTCGCCGAGGGGCTCCAGCTGGGCGGCGGCGAGCTCCAGCACCGGCTCCCCCAGCCCCAGCCGGCGGGCAATCGCCAGGGCGTTGCTGCGGCCCGGGATACCCCACTGCAGCCGGTAGGTGGGCGAGAGGGTGTCCACATCGAAGGCCACCGAAGCGTTCTCGAAGCGTGGGTCGGCGTATTTGAGCGCCTTGAGCTCACCAAAGTGGGTGGTAGCGATCGTGAGCCGGGCCCGATCGGCCAGGTGCTTGAGCAGGGCCGTGGCCAGGGCCGAACCCTCAAGGGGATCGGTGCCAGCCCCCACCTCATCGAGCAGCACCAGGGAGGCGCCGCCAGCCGCGCCAGACCCGGGAAGAGCTTCGAGGATGCGGGCGATGCGGCGGATGTGGCCGCTGAAGGTGGAGAGGTTTTGTTGCAGCGATTGCTCATCGCCGATGTCAGCCAGCACCTGGCTGCACCAGGGCAGCCGCGGCGTGCCGCTGCAGGGCAGAAACAGGCCAGCCCGAGCCATAAGAGCCGCCAAGCCGACGCTTTTGAGAGTCACGGTTTTGCCGCCGGTGTTGGGGCCGGTGATCGCCACCACCCGCAGCTCCGCTGCCACCAGCAGGCTCACGGGCACCACCGCATGGCCGCCCTGACGCCGCTGCTGCCAAAGCAGCAGGGGGTGGCGTAGCTCACGCAGCTCGAAGGGCGCGCTGGGGTCGTCTGCCAGCTCCGGGCGTACCGCCCCTAACCATTGGCCGTAGCGCGCCCGGGCCACCCCCGCATCCAGACGCACCAGCACCTGCTGGAGTGCGGCCAGAGCTTCAGCCTCCTCGCCCACCTGGGCGCTCAGGTCCGTCAGCACGGCCCGCTCCAGTTCCCGCTCGCGCCCCTCCAGGTCGCGTATGCGATTGCCCAGGGCAATCACCGCCTGGGGTTCGATAAACACCGTTTGTCCCGAAGCCGAGCTGTCGTGCACCAGCCCTGGCAACTGAGCGGCAGCGCCAGCCTTCACAGCCAGCACGGGTCGGCCGTTGCGCTCCGAGATCACCGTGTCCTGGAGCATGGCGCCGCAGCGGCGCATCAGCTCCTGCAGTCGATCACGCCGATCTGAGCGGGCCCCAAGCAGCTGGCGCCGCAATCCCTCCAGGGGCGGACTGGCTCGATCCGCCACCCGGCCGCCCTCTTCAAGGCAAAAATGCAGCCGCTGCTCCAGCTCCGGCAGGGTGCGCAGCTCGGCCACCAGGGCCGTACAGACGGGCCGCAGCTGGGGATCGTCGATCTGGCGCCGGAGCCGGCGGGCCGCAGCCAGGGTGGTGGCCAGGGCCAACAACTCCTCGCCCGGAGCCGTGCCGCCCTTGGCGCAGAGGGTCACCAGCGCCGCGATATCGGCAACTCCCTGAAAACTCAATCCCCCCTCCAGCAGCCCGTCGAGGCCAAGCAGCTCGGTGGTTTCAGCGAGCAAGCGGCGGCTGGCAGCGAGGCAAGCGGGCAGGGCCAGCTCCAGGCAGGCACAGCGGCCTGGAGCTGTGCTGGCGAAGCTGGCCAGCTGCTCTGCGAGCCGCGGCCACTCGAGCAGCTCCAGGGCCTCCTGCTGAATTGGGGCCAATGGGGGGGCAGTGACGTCGTTCACCCGGGCAGGTTGGAGGGGATGCCGCCAGGGGGCTCGTAGAGCATCTCTAGCCAGTTGCCTTCCGGGTCTTGTAGGTAGAAGCTGGCAGTTCCGTCGCGGTGGTCATGCACTGGGCCGCAGGAGCGGCCTGCCGCCACAAGCTGAGCGTGCACCGCATCCACCTCTGAGCGGTCGCGGAAATGGAAAGCAAAATGGGGCCCGGCAGCTTTGTAACTAGGGCTGAGCAGGGCCAAGCCCGTGCCGGCCCCAGGCCACTGCAAATAGGCCCAATCGGGGGCATCCCAGCAGAGCTCCAGGCCCAGGGAAACATAAAAGGCCTTGGCCCGCTCCATGTCCTGCACCCGCAGTGCCACATGGCCAAGGTGATGAACAGCAGCAGGAGCCATGGCAACTGAACCGGGTGAGTTCATTGTGGGTTACAGAACCGGATCTTGAGGATCTGATCGAGCTTCACCACCAACAGCAGCCAGGCGGTGCCAGCCAAGGTGAGGAGGGGATAGGCGAGCGTGGGTGCAGGAATTACGAAGGGAAGCAGGGCCAAACCGAAAGCCGGAGCACATCGAAGGCGAGCCAACCTGAGCAGCAGCGCAGTAACCAAAACAGCCAAAAACGCGGCCAGCGGACTCACCCCTAGAGCCAGCACTAATGCAATTCCAGCTACCGCCGCTCCAGCAGTAACCGCCAGCACGGCAAAGAAGCGGCCTTGCCAGGGACATTCATCAGCATGGGCCAACATCTCCCAGGCAATCACCAGCAAAGGGGGATACAAAACCAAGTGGGATCCCAGCAACTGAACCATTACCAGAGCTCCCAGCAAGAAAACAGCCAAAGGCAGCAGCCAGGGAACCCTTTCCAACCAGGACTTGGGGGCAACCATAGTTGAGATAGTTGGCTCCAATGGGGAAACTTGAGCCCGAGCCGGCGGCGGCATCAAGCGAGAGCGAAGCATGACGATTAGGGCCAACCCACCTGTGCCCACCAAAATCGCCACCGGGTATAAAAAACTCGTAATTCCCAGCACCAATGGCAATACCCCGGCTGAAATTGCGGGAATAACAGGCGAGCGCAGAAGCCGGATCACAAGCAAACAGATTGCCAGATCCAATATCAGCGCGGTGGGGCCATAGGGCAGGGTGCGGGTGAGCAGCACCCCAGGTACAGCAGTAAGCACCGGCGTCAGGGCCAGAAGCTTGGGGGATCGGGCCCAGCTACTGAGAGGATCGGCAAACACAACAGAGGCGAGCGCCCCCAGCTCTGGAAACAACAAATAACTGATGCCACTAGCCCTGGCCAGTGCAGCCATCAAAGCGATGTAACTAGCTGTAGCCAGATAAGGCCAAATCCAAAAATATCGGGAAATAATAAAATTACCCCTGGCGCAGCCACTGCGCAGCATCACAGGCGTGATAGGTGAGGATTAGATTGGCCCCAGCCCGCTTAAAGCACAGCAGGGTTTCCAGCACCACGGCCCGCTCGTCGATCCAGCCCTTTTCAGCGGCGGCCTTCACCATGGCGTATTCACCGCTTACGTTGTAAGCCGCAATTGGCAGCTCCGTTTCGCCGCGCAGACGGTAGATGATGTCTAAATAGGCAAGGCCAGGCTTCACCATCAAAATGTCAGCCCCCTCCTGTTCATCGAGCAGGGCTTCGGTGAGCGCTTCACGTCCATTGGACGGATCCATTTGATAGGTTGATTTATCATTCGGGATAGGCTTGCCCGCGCCAACCCGAGGAGCTGAATCAAGAGCTTCGCGGAAGGGACCGTAATAAGCAGAAGAGTATTTAGCTGTATAGCTAATGATACCGATATGCTCAAACCCCTCCTCATCGAGGGCTTCACGGATAGCCCCAACTCGTCCATCCATCATGTCGCTGGGGCCAATCAGATCCGCCCCGGCCCGAGCTTGGGCAACGGCCTGACGGCAGAGGATCGCCACGGTTTCATCGTTGAGCACTACCCCTTCCTCGCTAACGATGCCGTCATGGCCGTCACAGGAGTAGGGATCGAGGGCCACGTCCGTCATGATCGCCATCTCGGGGTGCACCTCCTTAAGCCGGCGAATAGCTCGGGGTATCAGGCCACCTTCGTTGAAACATTCAGCACCGTCTTCGGTTTTAAGGCCATCGGCCACCTTGGGAAACAGCACAACGCAACGAATGCCCAAATCCCAAGCGCGGCTCACCTCCTGCACCAACCCTTCGAGGCTCCAGCGCATCGCCCCAGGCATGGCCCCGATCGGCTCGTTGGTGGCGCCCTCATGCACGAAGAGCGGGTAGATGAAATCGGCTGCGCTGAGGTGGTGCTCCCGCACCATCGCCCGCAGGGCCGGGGTACGGCGCAGGCGGCGGGGACGGTAGGTGAGCTCCATGGCTGCGATCTGGCTGGGGTGGATCCTAGAGACGGGCCGCCTGGATCCAACCGGCGCGGGGATCGGCGCTGCGGGCTGCCCGCAGCTGCTCCAGCAACTGACGCTCCTCAGCGCTGAGCGCATCGGGGAGCTTGAGCACCGGCGTAAGCAACAGATCGCCGCGGCCATCCTTGAGGGGCCAGCCCTTGCCCTTGAGCCGCAGGCTGCGCCCCAGGGTCATGCCGGGCGGCACCTGCACGGAGGCCTCGCCATCGGGGGTAGCCACCCGCACCTCGCCGCCAAGAGCCAGCTCATCGAGGCTGAGGGGCAGCTCAGCCCGCAGCTGGTCGCCGTCCAGCTTCCACACCGGATGCTCCTGCAGCTGCAGGTTGAGGTAAAGGTCACCCCGGCGCCCGGTGCCGGGCTGCAGGTTGCCCTTGCCCTTGAGCCGCAGGCGACTGCCATGCTTCACACCGGGTGGGATGCGCACCTGCACCCGCTCGTCGTTGACGGCCAAGGTGCGCTCGGAGCCGCGGAAAGCATCGGCAAAGGAGAGGCTGATGCTGGCTTCGGCATCGAGATTGATCGGGGCGCCGCGGCCGCCTCCGGGCATGCCGCCAGCAAAACCACCAGGGAAGCCCGAACTGAAACCAAAACCTCCCGGGGCGCCGCCGGGGGAGGGGCCGCCAAAACGACCCAGCAGGTCGTTGATGAAGTCGTCGAAGTTGCCGTAGCGGCCAAAATCAACGTCGACGCCGCCACTGGCCGAGCCCCCACCCGCCTGGCTCCAGTACTGGCCAAATTGCTCGTAGCGCCGGCGCTTGTCTGGATCGGAGAGCACTTCATAGGCCTCGCTCACCTCCTTGAACTTGGCCTCAGCCCCCGCATCATCGGGATTCACGTCCGGGTGGTACTGGCGGGCCAGCTTGCGAAAGGCGCGCTTGATGGCGTCGGCATCGGCACCACGCTCCACCCCAAGCACACTGAAGTAGTCGCGGTAGCCATTCGCGCTCATCGACCCCAAAACCACCGCACCTATTCAGTGTCTCAGCCGCTGGGAACTTCCGCTGGGCCAAGGAAGGGCGGAAGGCCGAACGCGGCGGCGCGGCGATCGGCTGTGTTTTGCCTACACAGAGAGGCAAAAGCAAACAACGGAACTAGTTTTGATTCTTGCTTCTGGAAGCTGATGCTCCGGTTTGGCTCCCTGCGCTCCGGCCTGCTGATTGCCCTCAGCACAGTGCTGCTTGGCTTTACGGCCACTGCCAGCGCGGGTAGCGGGACCACCCCTTCCAGCAGCTCCACCACTGCCACCTTGGGGGAGGCCCTTGCTGCTTCGACCCAGGAGCAAAAAGCGCTCAGCGCCCACCTGCGCGCCAAGGGAGCTGTTTTTTATGGCGCCTGGTGGTGTCCGGCCTGCTTCCAGCAAAAAAACCTGTTTGGCAAGGAAGGGGGCAATTCCCTCCCCTACGTGGAGTGCGACAAAACTGACGCTGGCCGCAGCCGCTGCATGGCCGCCCAGATACGGGCTTTCCCCACCTGGGACCTAGCGGGCAAGGAGCGCCGCGAAGGGGTACAAACAATTGAAGAACTGAAAGTGTGGAGCGGCTTTAGCGGAGCTGCCAAGCCAAGCCAGCCTTGATCCCTACTCATCTCTCAATATGACTACGAATCTGCTGAAAGCCGCCCTGGTTGCAGCCGTTGTGTTGCCAGCCGGCAATGCAATAGGTCAAGGATTTGCTCCCATGGTGGGAGCCAGCGCTATTCAAGGCACCCTGCAGGGCACCTCCATGCCTGCCTACACAGGTGTGCTCGATAAAGCCCGCAACACCGTTAACAACGCCACCACCCAGCAGGCGGCAGCAGGTTCAGGCTCCAGCCCAGGCCCTTCCTCCGCTCCACTTGCTGGCAGCTCAGCTCAAAACATGGCTAGCGGTGCGCCCAGCGGCGCTTCGGCAAACGGCCAGGCGATTCCGTTGTGCTCCCATGGCGGCCTCTGCCAGGGCGCCCTGATGCGGGCAATCGGGCAACCCTGAAGCAGTCGCCTTGCAAGGCCTGCGGCCCCTTTTGGATCTCTGAAGCGCAAGGCTCAGAAAAATCCTGGGTTTATTAATTGCGAGTTGGGGGCAAGGCGCTCGGGCGGCGCAGTAAATCTGAACCGCTGCTCGTCCCACGCTGCCAACAGCGCCGCCAAGGCCAGCAACGCAAGCAGGCCAATGCCCAAAGACAAACCTGGGCGCCTCGATCGGGAGCGCCGCTGACGCCGGGGTGCCTGGGCTGCACTCAGCGGCCTGGCGCAACGGCCACACACCAGGCGTCCAGCCAGGCTGCGATCCGCCTTAACCGACCAACTGCCGCAGTGGGGACAGGCCATCGCTCCGGCGAGCTGCAATGGGAAGGCCCCTTCCAGGGCACTACTTAAAGGGGGGCTTCCACCCCCAAGCGGTCATTTGGGTGATAAGGATGACCTCACCCCATCTCCCTTAAAGGGTCAGGCGGCCACGGGGGCGGTCTGACGGGAGAAACGAACGATGTTATTCGCTGTTACGGATTTGCTCTTACCGAGCAGGCTTCAGTCACCCTCCTTATACCCCGTCGAAACCATTGCAGCCCCGAGATGGGGGAATGGAGCTGAGCGGAATCGAACCGCTGTCCGAAGCACTGGTGTGAGCCACCTAGTCAGGTCGAAACCAGACTCGTTCATTGTGGCAGCAAGCAAGGGCCGACGCAGGGGTGGGCATCACCGAACCAAACAGCACATCAATCAGCGGAATAGCGGTTGTACCACCGGGCCTCGAAGACGCCGCGGCTACTGAGCTCACGGCCTTGGGTTGCCAAGCCGTAGTACGCCTACGCCGGGCCGTGCGCTTCCAAACAGACCTGGCTGGCTACTACCGGCTGCACCTGCAAGCCCGCCTGCCCTTCCGGCTCCTGCTTGAACTGGCTCAATTCCCCTGCCGCAGCAAAGACGAGCTCTACGACGGTGTGCAGCGCGCCGTCGACTGGAGCCGCTGGCTACCTCCTGGTGCCACCTTCCGGGTCGATGCCACCGGCAGCGCCCCTGGCCTCAACCACAGTCACTACAGCGCCCTGCAGGTCAAAAATGCCCTGGTGGATCTGCAGCGCCAGCAGTGGGGTGCCCGCTCCTCCGTTGACTTAGACAATCCCGACCTCTCCATCCACCTGCACCTAGGCGGCGGCGAAGCAGCCCTGAGCCTCGATGGCAGCGGCGGCAGCCTGCACCGCCGCGGCTACCGGGCCGCCATGGGCCTAGCCCCGCTCAAGGAAAACCTCGCCGCCGGCCTGATCGCCCTCACCGGCTGGGATGGCTCGGTGCCCCTGGCCGACCCCCTTTGCGGCTCCGGCACCCTGCTGATTGAGGCGGCCTGCCTGGCCCTGGGCCGAGCGCCGGGTCTGGGCCGCCACTTCGCCCTGGAACGCTGGCCAAAGTTCGACTCCGAGCTCTGGCAGCAAGAGCGGCAAGCGGCCAGCGCCCTGGCCAGAGAGACGCTCCCCAGCGGGAAACCCCTGGCGCCCATCGTTGGCCGGGAGCAGGATCCCGGCGTGCTTGATCAAGCCCACAGCAACGCTGAGGCTGCCGGCATCGCAAGTGCCCTGGAACTGAGCCTGGGCGACTGCCGCGACTTCATGCCTCCGCCAGGGCCTGGGATCTTGGTGTGCAACCCGCCCTATGGCGAGCGCATCGGCGAGCGTGAGGGCCTAGAGCCTCTTTACGCCGACCTGGGCCGCATGGTGAAGGAGCGTTGTGGCGGCTGGAGCCTGTGGCTGCTCAGCGGCAACCCAGAGCTCACCGGCGCCCTCAAAATGAAGGCCAGCCGCCGCATCCCAATCAGCAACGGCGGCATCGACTGCCGTTGGCTGCACTATGAAATTCGCTGACAGCCCCATGCTGATTCCCCTGCTGCTGGCTGGAATCCTGATGAGCCTGTACACGGCTCTCCCCCTGCCCGCCCAGGCAGACTCGATTCAGCCGATGGCCCGCTATTTCGGCATGCGCCATGGCGAGAGCGTGCCGTCCTCCCAGCAAAGGATCTGCAGCGCCATGGCCGCAGGCATCGATCCCCGCAACGGGCTCACCGAGCGGGGTCGGCAAGAGGCGCAAGAGTCCAGCGATGCCTGGATTGCGGCCCATGGGGACACAATCCGCAGGGCCTGGCAGCAGGGTGGGCTATGGATTGTCAGCTCGCCTTTCAGCCGCAGCCGCGAAACGGCGGAGATCCTGGTGGAGCGGCTGCAGCACTGGCATCGTCAGCAGGCTCCCGCCCTGGCGATTCGCCTCGAAGCCGAATTGCGGGAGCGGGATTTTGGCCGCTTTGAAGGTCAGAGCCCGAGCGGGCCCCTCTACCGGCGCATCTGGGACCAGGACGCCACCAACCCCGAAGGGACCCCATGGGGAGTGGAGAGCGCCGCCGCGGTGCAGCGCCGCGGGGCTGCCCTGATTGCCCGGCTGGAACGGGAGGCCTCGGCCAATCCGTACCAGGTCACGGTGCTGGTGTCCCACGGCGACACCCTGAAAATCCTGCAGACCAGTGCCCAAGTGCAGAGCGCGGCCGCCCATCAAGACGCCAGCCGGGTGGAACCTTTCCACACTGGGGAGATGCGGGCCCTGATCTGGACCCACCCACCAGCTCCGGCTGCCGGGCCTTAGCTAGCGACCCAGGACCGCCTTGGTGGTCTTGCTCAGGCCGGCGATGGTCTGGGGCAGATAGGGCCCCTTGAGCAGCTGTCCGCCCACCCGCACAAATACCCCGGCCAGCACCAGATCCAAGCTGGCAAGGGCCAGGGCGGCATGGATCCAGCTCAGCCCCTGGGCCGTTTGCAGCCACAGCAGCAGGGCCAGCTCGGCGCCGATTAGGGCCAGCAGCAGCAGAGCCAGACCGCCACTGAGCAACAGAGCACCGCTGATCAAGCGCCGCTTCTCCCGATCCACCTCCTGAAGGGCAATGCGCACGTGCAGGTCCATCACCGAGGTCAGCAGAGCGCCAACCCGGCCAGCCGCCACCCGGGCCACACCGCTGCGCCGCTCTTCCGGGGGCTGCCCCATACCGCTCTGATCCGTCATGACGAACGCCGGCCCGAGGCAAGCAGCAGACCCAGCAGCACTCCCACTCCAGTGGCGATGCCGATCGCCATCAGCGGACGCTCCCGCACCGGCTTCTCAATACGGGGCCGCAAGGTGGTGTTGAGCTCATCGAGCAGGTTTTCCAGCTGGGCCTCCAAGGGCGCCAGGTTGTCCGCTAGGCGGCTGGTCTGATCCCCGGCCACCTCAAGCAGCTCAAGCAACTGGTCCTTCACCGCACTAGCGGTGCGGCCGGTCTGGCTCGAAATCACCTCAACCACCTCATCAAAACTGCCCCGGGTGGCCTCCAGGGTTTGGCGGGCAACGGCCGGCCACTCCCGCTGAATGGTGGGGATCAGGGTCTCAAAACGGTCGCGGAAGCCCTCTGGGCTGGCGGCGCGGGGAGGCGTTTCAGCGGTCATGGCAGTTCTGCGGTCATGGGGAGCGGGGGCGACTGCGAAGCTCAGTCCTCAAGGTAAGGAGGGGGTTGAGCTTTCGAAAGCCTCCGCTACATTTCTGATGCTCGGCGCACGGGCCTGTTGGTTCACATCAATCAGGTCGAGCTCACCCACTTCAAGTCCTTTGGCGGCTCGATCACGATCCCGCTGCAAGAAGGTTTCACGGTGGTCACGGGCCCCAACGGCTCCGGCAAGAGCAACATCCTTGATGCGGTGTTGTTTTGTCTGGGCCTGGCCAGCAGCCGCGGCATGCGGGCAGATCGTCTGCCCGATCTAATCAACAGCGCCATGCTGCGCGAGGGCAAGGCCGCCGAAACCTCGGTGAGCGTGCGCTTTGACCTCAGTGAGTGGCAACCCGACCAGGCCGAAGCTGGCCTGGAGCCGCCAGAAGAAGGGCCCTGGATCAAGCCAGGTCAACAGGAGTGGACCGTTAGCCGGCGCCTGCGGGTTGCCCCCGGCGGCACCTACGCCAGCAGCTTCAGCGCCGATGGGGTGAGTTGCAATCTGCAGCAGCTCCAGAGCCAGCTGCGGCGCCTACGGGTGGATCCTGAAGGCAGCAATGTGGTCATGCAGGGTGACGTCACCCGCATCGTCTCAATGAGCGCCCGGGACCGGCGCGGCATCATTGACGAGCTAGCTGGTGTCGCCCTATTCGACAGCCGTATCGAACAGAGCCGCGGCAAGCTTGACGAGGTGCAGGAGCGTCAGGAGCGCTGCTCAATCGTGCAGCAGGAGCTGCTCAACTCCCGCCTGAAACTTGAGCGGGACTGCGCCAAGGCCCGCACCTATCAAGACTTGCGCCAGCGCCACCACAACGGCCGCCTGCAGGAGCAGGTGCTGGCCTTTGAAGCAGCCCAGGCGAACCAGGCTGCCCTGCTGCAACGCAGCGCCAGCCTCGCCAGTCAGCAACAGGCTGAACGTGAGGCGATCAGCGAGGGCGAAACGGGCCTGGCTGCTGCCGCCACCGCGCTCGAGCAACTCCAAGCTGAGGTAAAAGCCCTCGGTGAAGACCAGCTGATCGCCGTGCAAGCCGAGCTGGCAGGCCTCGAGGCCAGTGGCCGCGAACTAACCCGCCAGGCAGGCAAACAACAGCTCGATGCCGAGGCCCTGCAACGCCAGCGCCACGAGCTGGCCCGCACTCAGGGCGAGCTGCGCCAGCAGCAGCAGGCCCTCGAGGCAAGTTCGGACCAAGCCGCTCTCAACGACGCCGACGCCGGCTGCCGCGATGCCGAAGCCGCCGTAGAGCTGTCGCGCCGCCGGCTGGGCGAGGTGGCGGGGCGCTCCGGCAGCTGGTTGGAAGAACAGCAGCAGCGCAGCCGCGCCCGCCAGCAGCTGGGCGAGCAGATCAGCCCCCTGGAGGCCGAGCGTCAGCAATTACAGGAGCGACTGCGGCAGCACCAGGAGCGCCTGGACGAGCTCGGCGCCGAAGAGCAGCAGGAAGGGGCCAGCCATCGCAGTGCCCAGCAGCAACTGGAGGCCACCGAAAGCAGCTGGCAGCAGGTGCTGGAGGCCACCCGAGCGGAGCAGCAGCAGGTGCAGGAGCTAGCCGAAGCATTGGCCCTGCAGCAGCGCACCCGCAGCCGCCTTGAGCAGGAGCAAACCCAGCTCGAGCGCGAGATCGCCCGGCTAGACAGCCGCCGCGAAACCCTGCAGGAAAGCCGCGGTACCGGAGCCCTGCGGGTGCTGCTGGAGGCCGGCCTGGACGGCATCCACGGGCCGGTGGCCCAGCTCGGCGAAGTGGAGGAGCGGGTGCGCTTGGCGCTGGAAGTGGCCGCCGGGGGGCGCCTCGGCCAGGTGGTGGTCGACGACGACCGCATCGCCGCCCGGGCGATCGAGCTGCTCAAAACCCGCCGGGCAGGCCGGCTCACCTTCCTGCCGCTCAACAAGATTCGGGGGGGCTCCGGTGGCGGCTCCAGTGGTAGTGGCGGAGCCGCACTGCAACGCGGTGGGCCTGCAAGCGGTGGGCTGGTGGGCAAGGCGGTGGATCTGGTGGGTTACGAGCCCGTTTACGCCGAAGTGTTCCGCTACGTCTTCGGCGACACCCTGGTGTTCGACAGCCTGGCCAATGCCAGACGCGAACTGGGCCGCTGCCGGGCCGTGACCCTCGACGGCGAACTGCTGGAGAAGAGCGGCGCCATGACCGGCGGCAGCCTGCAACAGAGGGGCAGCCAGCTCAGCTTCGGCCGCAGCCAGGACGGCGACGAAGCCGCACCCCTGCGCCAGCGCTTGCTGGAGCTGGGCGAGAGCCTGCTGGCCTGCCGCCGCAAGGAAGCCGAGCTGGGCCAGCAGCTCGAAGCCCTGCGCCCCCGGCTGCTCGCACACCAGCAGCGCCAGGCGGGCCTGGAGGCCGAGCGCAGCGCCGCCCAGCGGGCCCTAGCCCCCCAACTGCAACGCCAGCAGCAGCTGGGCAGCCGCCTAGGCCAACTGCAGGAGGCCTTGCAGAGCGATCTGCAGCGCCAGCAGCAACTTGATTCCCTGCTGTTGCCCCTGCAGCAACAACGCATCGCCTTGGAAGAGGCCGAGGCTGCGGTGCAATCCTCCGGTGATGCGGCCCGCTGGCAGGGGCTGCAGAGCGAGCTGGAGGCAGCCGACACGGCCCTGGCCGCGGCCCGCAGCCTGCGTGATGGGCTGCTGGCGGCCCGGCGCGAACGGGCCCTGAGCGCCGAGCGCCTCAGCAACCAGCTCGAGGCCCTGAGCGCCGATGAACAACGGCTGGTGGCCGCTGTGAACACCCTGGTGGAGGAGCGCGCTCGCTGGAAAGAGCAGCACCAGGCGGATCAGGAGCGGCGCAGCACCTTGGCAGCCGAGCAACAGCTGCTGCAAACCCGCTTTGGCGAAAGCCGCCGCGCCCGCGATGCCGCCGAAGCCCAGCTGGCCGCCCAGCGCCAGGCCCTGCAACAGCGCCAATGGGAACTGCAACGCCTCGGCGAGGAGATCGAATCGCTGGCCGAACAGCAGCGTGGCGACCAGCTGCGCCTGGCCCAACTCGAGCGGGAGCTGCCCGAGCCCCTGCCGGAGATCCCCGAGGAGGTGCGGGAGGCGGGTCTGGAGGCCCTGCAGGCAGAGCTGCGCAGCCTGCAGGCCCGGATGGAAGCCCTTGAACCGGTGAACATGCTCGCCCTTGAGGAGCTTGAGCAGCTGGAAACCCGCTTGGCGGAATTGGAGGAGCGACTCGAAGTGCTCAGCAAGGAGCGCGAAGAGCTGCTGCTACGCATCGAAACCGTGGCCACCCTGCGGCAGGAGGCCTTCCTTGAAGCCTTCACAGCCGTGGATGGCCATTTCCGCACAATCTTTGAAGGGCTGTCCGACGGCGAGGGGCACCTGCAACTGGAAAACCCGGAAGCACCCCTTGAAGGTGGCCTCACCTTGGTGGCCCACCCCAAGGGCAAGGCGGTGCGGCGTCTCAACTCCATGAGTGGCGGCGAGAAATCGCTCACGGCGCTGAGCTTCCTGTTTGCCCTGCAGCGCTTCCGGCCTTCGCCCTTCTATGCATTAGATGAAGTCGACAGCTTTCTCGACGGCGTCAACGTGGAGCGCCTCGCCGCCCTGATTGCCGGCCAGGCAGACCAGGCCCAATTCATGGTGGTGAGCCACCGGCGCCCAATGATCGCCGCCGCCACCCGCACCATTGGCGTCACCCAGGCCCGGGGGGCCCACACCCAGGTGGTCGGGTTACCGCCCGCTGCCTGAGCCGCCCCTTCCCCAGCGGAGCAGGTGAGCCACAATGGGCCGACTGGGCCACGGGTACGACCCTTTCATTGACCTCCTCCATCCCCCCTTCCGCTGATCCCGGGGCAACGGCTGCCGCCCCAAGTGATCGCCTCTGGTTGCGCTCCGAGCTGATGGGCACCCAGGTGATCACCCGCGACACCGGCCGCCGGCTGGGCGTGGTGGGCGAGGTGGTGGTGGATATCGACCGGCGCGAAGTGGTGGCGCTGGGCCTGCGCGACAACCCTCTGACCCGCTTCCTGCCAGGCCTGCCGCGCTGGATGCCCCTAGACCGGATCCGCCAGGTGGGCGATGTAATCCTGGTGGATTCCGCCGATTCGCTGGCAGAGGGCTTCAACCCTGACCGTTACAGCAAGGTGATCAACTGCCAGGTGATCACCGAAGCGGGCGACCAGCTGGGCCGGGTGCTGGGCTTCAGCTTCGACATCGAAACCGGCGAGCTGGCCACCCTGGTGATCGGCGCCCTGGGAGTGCCCCTGCTGGGTGAAGGCGTGCTGAGCACCTGGGAACTCACCGTTGAAGAGATCGTCAGCAGCGGCCCGGATCGGATCATTGTTTACGAGGGCGCCGAAGACAAGCTCAAGCAGTTGGGCTCCGGGCTGCTGGAGAAGCTTGGTATTGGTGGGCCGAGCTGGGAGCAGGAGGAGCGAGATCGCTACCGCACCAGCATGGTGCCCGTGGAAAACCAACTGGCTGCAGGCCAGCCGGCAGTGCAGGAACAGCGCCGCATCCAGCCGGCAACTAGCCAGAGCTTCGAGCCCGATGAGGAGTTCGATTACGTCGAACTCGATGAGCAGCGCCAACGGGAACCCCTGCGCCAGCGCCGCTACCTCGACGAGGAGGAGAGCCGCTACGAGCAACTGCGTTACGAGGAATCACGTTACGAACAGCGTCCAGTTGAACCCAGTCGCCGCCCCCTGCAGGCCGAGCCCCAGCCCAGGCAGGCACGCCCCCTCGAGGCTCGACCTCTTGATGCTCGACCTCTCGAAGCTCGACCACTAGAGAGGCGGCCCGCCCCCACCCCCTACCGCGAACCCCTGGATGTGGAGGCTGAAGACCTGGCCAGCAACGACCTAGACGATCCCTGGTAAGAATTCCTTCTCAGCTCGCCTTGAAGGCCAAGGACGCCGAATTGACGCAGTGGCGCTGGCCGGTTGGTGCTGGGCCGTCGTTGAAGACGTGGCCAAGGTGGGCGTCGCAATTAGCGCAGCGAATTTCTGTACGCACCATGCCGTGGGCGTTATCGGTGTGGGTGCTAATGGCAGCAGCGCTTACCCCATCCCAGAAGCTGGGCCAGCCGGTACCGGAATCAAACTTGGTGGCGCTGCTGTAAAGCTCGGCATCACAGCAGATGCAGTGGTAGCTGCCATTGCCCTTCTGGTTCCAGTAGGCGCCGCTGAAGGCACGCTCGGTGCCGCCCTGACGGGCAACCCGGAACTGCTCAGGCGTCAGCTGCTGGCGCCACTGCTCCTCGCTGGCCCCGCGGGCCAAGCCACTGTCGAGGCCGCAGGCTGAAGGGTCGGAAGAACTAGCAGCGTCGGCCATCGAACTAAGTGAAAAGGAGTCGCAAGCCTAGGCAGCTCCGTTGGGGGATTTCAGCGCAGGGGCACTCAGCTCAGGGGGCAGCAGCTCCTGCACCAGGGCCGCCAGGCTGGCCACAGCCCCCGGCTGGCCCCGCAGGCTGCGCAGATCGGCGCGCATCTGCTCCAGTCGCTCCGGTGCCGCCAGCCAGTCGGCGGCTTCGGCGGCGATGGCCTCAGGGGTGATCGCCCCAACCCGCTCCGGCACCACCAAGCGGCCAGCGGCAATGTTGGGCGAGGCCAGAAAGCCCCGGTGGCGCAGCCGCCAGGCCGTAATTAGCACCCCAAACAGCCAGCGCAGCAGGGGCAACCGCCCCAGCATTCCGGCCAGTCCATCCCAGGCCTGCATGACGTGCAGGTGCTGGGTTGGCACCAGCACCAGCATCGGCACGCCCAAAGCAGCCAGTTCGGCGGTGTTGGCACCCACGGTGGTGAGGGCCAGGGAGCACTGGCTCAAGCTGCCGTAAGCCGGATTCTCCCGAACCAACCGAATCCTGGTGCCAGCTGGGGTCTCTAGTAGATCCGGAGCCAGCAGACGGGGCTGACCCGACCGGTAGGTACGGGAGATCGGATTAGCGGGGCCAGCCTGAATCAGCAGCTCCTCCACCGCAGTGGTGGGCGCCAGGGGCAACAGAAAGCGACAGCCTGGACGGAGGGCCGCCAGCCGATCGGCCGTCTCCAGCAAAAACGGCATACCCACGCGCAACTTGGCCCGCTTCGAGCCCGGCAGCAGCGCCAACCACTCCCCTGCCGGCAAGGGCGCCTCGCTACGGGCCGACTCGGAGAGGTCTGCCATCAGGTCACCCACCACCGTGCAGCGGGATGCCCAACGCGGTGCCAACTGGTCAGCAGCCAGGGGCCCCATGGCAGCGATGCGGTCGTTCCAGCGGGGCCAGCGGGCCACCCATTCCGCATAGGTGAGATGGCGGTAACCCAGCCGTGCCGAGAGCAGCACGGTCCAAAACTGATCACCCCCTAAAAACACCACCAGTCCCTGGCGGGGCCAGGGGCCAAACCGCTTGGGGCGCAGTAGCAGCGACCAAAATTGACGCGCCGGCACGATGCGCTCAAACAGGCCCCAGGCGGCGGCGGCTCGATGCTCCTGTCCCGTGCCGTTTGGGCAGGGCACAAGCAACAACTTGAGGCTGCAGGATGCCGCAGGAACCTCAGGCCGTAGCGCCATCTGGCGATGCAGGCGCTGGGCGAGGGGCCTAACCCAAGTAGACAGCTCTCCGGGGCCGTTGCTGACAAGCACGATCGCTGCCGAGGGCCGGATCGATTCGGGCAAGGCCTGGATGGCTCGAATTAAGAAATGCGGATGACGAGACTTGAACTCGTAAGGCCGAAGCCACACGCCCCTCAAACGTGCGTGTCTACCAATTCCACCACATCCGCATGTGGTTCGGATCGCTGGGCGTTCCGGTGCGAGCAATATACCCATCGCCGGCACCAGAACCCTCTAGGGGAGCTGTCCAGGCAGCACTGATACAGTCCGCCTCAGCCCATATCAGCTGAGACGCCGCGGATGCCCATCGGCAAGCTGCTGATCGCCAACCGTGGCGAGATAGCCCTACGCATCCTGCGCACCTGCCGGGAGCTCGGCATTCCCACCGTCGCCGTCTACAGCACGGTGGACAAAAACGCCCTGCACGTGCAGCTCGCCGACGAAGCCGTATGCGTTGGCGAAGCGCCCAGCAGCAAGAGCTACCTCCACATCCCCAACATTTTGGCGGCGGCCACCTCCCGGGGTGCTGACGCAATTCACCCCGGCTACGGCTTCCTGGCCGAAAACGACCGCTTCGCCGAGATCTGCGCCGACCACGGCATCACTTTTGTGGGTCCCTCCCCCGAGGCCATCCGCTCGATGGGAGATAAGTCGACCGCTAAGGCCACCATGGAGCGGGTGGGGGTGCCCACCATCCCCGGTAGTGCCGGCTTGCTGGCCAGCCCGGAGGCGGCGGCGCGATTGGCCGAATCGATGGGCTACCCGGTGATGATCAAGGCCACCGCTGGCGGCGGCGGCCGCGGCATGCGCCTGGTGCCTGGGCCCGATCAACTCGAGAGCCTGTTCAAAGCGGCCCAGGGGGAAGCGGAGGCTGCCTTCGGCAACCCTGGCCTTTACATGGAGAAATTCATCGACCGGCCCCGGCACGTGGAAGTGCAGGTGCTGGCCGATCGCCACGGCAATGTGATCCACCTGGGCGAACGCGACTGTTCGATCCAGCGCCGCCACCAAAAGCTGCTGGAAGAGGCCCCCAGCGTGGCCATCAACGCCGACCTGCGCCGCCAGATGGGCGATGCCGCCGTGGCCGCCGCCCGCACCATTGGCTACGAGGGCGCCGGCACCGTGGAATTCCTGGTGGACCGCAGCGGGGCTTTCTATTTCATGGAAATGAATACCCGGATCCAGGTGGAACATCCGGTCACCGAGATGGTCACAGGGGTAGATCTGATCGCCGAACAGTTGCGTATTGCCGGTGGGGAGCCGATCTCGGTCACCCAAGACCAGATCAAGCTCTGCGGGCACGCCATCGAGGCGCGCATTAACGCTGAAGATCCCCGCCAAAACTTCCGGCCCGCCCCTGGCAAAATCACCGGCTGGCTACCTCCTGGCGGCCCCGGTGTGCGGGTCGATAGCCACGTGTACACCGGCTATGAGATCCCGCCCTTCTACGACTCCTTGATAGGCAAGGTGATCGTCTGGGGCACCGATCGCCCCCATGCCCTCAGGCGGCTGCGCCGGGCCTTGTCGGAATGCGCGGTGACCGGCATTCCCACCACCATCGACTTTCACCTGCAACTGCTGGATCGCCCCGAATTCCAGGCGGGCGACGTACACACCAAATTTGTGGAGCAGGACATGCTTCCGCAGAAGGGCAGCTAAGCCGGATCTGAGTTCAGCCGATCCCGATGCTCTGGGCCCGAAACAACACCTGACTGACAAGCCCCTGCTGCCCCACCAAAATTTCTCGCACCAGGCTGAGCAGGCCCACCCACACCACCGGCGTCACATCCACGCCACCGATCGGTTTGATCAGCCGACGGGTGAGGGCAAGCAAGGGCTCGGTAGGGGCTCCGACCAGGCGCATCGCTCCGCGGCTCAGATCAATCTGGGGATACCAGGTGAGCACGATCCGAAACAGAAAAAGCAAGGTCCAAAGCGCCAGGCCAAGGGCCAGGGCCAAGTGCAAGCCGGACAACAACGGCAGCCAGGACTGGGGTAGGGAGGTGGCTGCCGTCACAAAGCTCTAAGTAGCTGGGCTCCCAGCGTAGGAAGCCGCCATCACTGCCTAGGATCGCGCCACGAATCAAGCCATAGAGCTGTTCCTGCCATGACGCCATCCCTGGCCAATTTCCTGACCAGCCTGCTTGCCGGCGCCGTGATCGTGGTGGTGCCCATCACAATCGGGCTGGTGCTGATCAGCCAAAACGATCAGCTTGATCGTCGCCTTTGAGCTTCCGGCACCTGAGTAACTCCAGGTCTCTGGCTGCTCGGGCTCACCTGCCTACACTGACGAGACGGACTGTCGGGTGAAAAACCGTGGTTAATGCCAGCCTGAATTGGGCCAGCATCGTTGGCATAGTGCTTGCGGTGGGCGGTGCACTGCTTTATTTCATGCGGAGCTTCAAGCCCGCCCTCGCCCGCGATTACGACGTCTTTTTCGCTGCGGTTGGCCTGCTCTGCGGCGGCATCCTGTTTTTTCAGGGGTGGCGCCTCGATCCAATCCTGCAATTTGGTCAGTTTCTGCTCGCCGGCACCACTGTCTTTTTCGCCTACGAAAGTGTGCGCCTGCGGGGTGTAACCACCGAGCAGGCACGCCGGTCGTCCTACTTCGACGACGACGAACCAATGCCTGAACCAGGCCCCTACAGGCCGAGAATGGGTGGCCGCGCTTGGGGCGAGGCCTCTACAGATCGCTTTGATGAGCCCGAGCCGCTGAGGCGCCGCATCCCCTCCCGCGGCGAAGTCGATGCACCAGATGAGGAAGACTTTTACCGGGCACCCCGACCCAGCACTAGGGCAGCCATCCCGGAAAGGGCGGCCAGCCGCCGCCCTGCCCAAGACGATTGGGCGCCCCAAAGCTCTAGCCGGCCCAGTATCGATTTCGGTGCCCGCAGGCGTGATCGAGATGCCGCGGTAGAGCCCCGGCGCGGTAGCCGGCCGACAGCTGCTAGTGAGGCCATGCCCCGCTCCAGCCGCAGGCCCGGGCCACCGGCCCCAGCCCCAGCCCCAGCCCCAGCCCCAGAAGCACCTAGGAGCTCCAAGCCAGCGGGGGTGCCCCAGGGCTCACCGATCAGCCCAGCAACCCCTGCCAGCGGCAGAAGCAATCGGCCAGCGGCAAGCGATATCAGTGATGCGGACTTCACCCCAGTGAAACCGTCCAGTCGCCCCGAGCCCAGCCCCCGAGGCATTAGTCCCCGGGACAACAGCTCCCGCTTCGACGACTGAACCTTTTCGCCGCCAACAGATTGGGACCCCTAGGGGTGTCTGCCCTGCTGCTGACAACCCTGAGCTTTCTTGTCAGCGGCTGCTCCGGTGGAGCGTGGCTGGCCCGGCGCAGTGCTGGCCCGGTTGGGGTATTCAACGGCAACAGCCGCCAAGAACCCGCCCTCAGCGGCCAGGGAAGATTTCTTGCCTCAGTGGTTGATCGGGGCGGCAGGGCCACCCTGCTTTTGCAAGAGCAGCCCAGCGGCCGAATCGTGCCCCTGCGCCATTTCCAAAACCACCAGCCCCACAGCTCCCCCTCCCTTAGCTGGAACGGTCGTTATGTGGCGGCCCTGGTGCAACAGGGCAACCAAAGACTGGCCTTGATCGAAGACCGAGCCAACGGCAACCTGCACCGGCTTCCCCTACCGGCGGACCGCACTGCAGTTCGCCTCAGCCTGTCCCCGGAGGCACGCCAGCTGGCGGTGCAAGTTGCCCAGGCTGGCCAGTGGCGCGTGCAGCTGTTTGATCTGCGCAGCCTGCTTGAGCCAGACCTGCCCGGCGGCCTTGCCGTTCAGGGGGGCGGAGCCCAGCCCTCACCATGAGGAGCTCGCTTGCAAATAGAGCCATCGCAGCGGCAGCAACCGGCCTGCTACTGGGCGGCTGCCTTGCCCCCATGGCCCAGCCCATAGTGCCGCTCAACTCCCGGCTGGAAGCCATAGGTGCCAACCGGGATCCAGCCCTTTCAGGGCGCTGGCTGGCCCTAATCAGCGGCAGGGGCGGCCGCGAACAAGTGCTGCTGCTGGATCTGGAGCGCCAGCAGCCCATAGACCTGCCGGGCCTCAACCGGGCCGATGCCCAACCGGTGAGCGTCAGCGTCGACGCAGCAGGAGAGCGAATTGCCCTGGTGCGGCAGCTGGAGGGACGCACCGAGTTGGTGCTCTACAGGCGCTCCGTGCAGAGCCTGCAACCCATACCGATGGTCCCCAGCGGCGTTGCCCGCCAGGTGCAGCTGCAGGCCGATGGTCGCCAGCTAGCTGTGCAGGTGAGCAGGAGCGGGATCTGGCAGGTGGATCTGGTGCAAATTCCTTAGAGCACCAGACGCTCAAGGCACCAGGCCAGACCAGCGCAGAAACGTCTCGCCGCCCAGGACTTCGATCAGCAGCACGGCAATGAAGCCCACCATGGCAAAGCGACCATTCACCCGCTCGGCGTAGCCGCTCCAACCAAAGGCTGGCACGTCGCCGGTTGTTGCACTAATTGCTGCACTGGTTGTAGGACTGATTTCTGGGGTCTGGTCGGGGCTTGGTTCAGGCATGGGGTCAGGTAGGGGAACAGGGAGTGGATCAGGCGTGGCGGCCCACGTCATAGCCGGCCGCCGGTAGTAGCCGCCAGTTGCCGCTGCCATCGAGCTCCAGCACGGTGTCATGGAAGGCGGTGAGAGTGGGCCTATGACCGACGCTCACAAAAGCCATCTCCCGCTCAGCCAGCAGGGCATAAAGGTGACGCTCAGTTGCCACATCCAGGGCGCTGGTGGCCTCATCTAGAACAACAAAACTTGGTGAATTGAGCAGCAGGCGCGCAAAGGCCAAACGCTGCTGCTCGCCCAGGGAAAGCAGGCGAGGCCAATCCTGAATGATGTCGAGATCGGGGTAGCGCCCAACCAGCTCGGGCAGCCGCACCTGCTCCAAAACGTGGCGCAGCTGGTCGTCACTAAAGCGATCTGGCTGCAGCGGATAGCAAAGCTGCTCGCGCAGGCTGCCGAGCAGCATGTAGGGCTTCTGGGGAATGAACAGCAGATCTCCCTCGCTGGGCCGCTCCACCCGACCAGCAGCTGGGGGCCACAGCCCACTGACCATGCGCAAGAAAGAGGTTTTCCCGCAGCCCGATGGGCCTACAACCAGCAAACGTTGATGGCGATCCACCTCAACACTGAGGTCGCGAATCAAGATGCGATTTGTGCGGGGTGGCACCAAATCGACATGGCTAACCAGAATCGAATTTCCACTGCTACCAGTGCTCGTTGCGGCCAACTGGGCTTCAAGCGCTGCAGTTTCAATGCCGATTGAATCAACCTTGCCCTGAAAACCCTCAAGCCGGCTAATAGAAGCCGAGAATGCCGCAAGACGGTCGATATTATTAACGATGTAACTCACCGAAAAGAGCACTTGACTGAAAGCAATACTCGCCTGGCCAAAGACTCCAAAATCAACATCTTTAGCGAAATAAATAGGAGCTATCACCAGCCAAGGCAGGAAGCGAGAAAAATAATCATAGGAGCGCTGAATCACACTAATGAGCGCCTCCCAGATAATCAGGCGATCATAATTTCGAATCGCCCCTTCTAGCCTTCTGCCTGCCTCGCGGCCCTCCTGTTGCTCGCCCCGATAGAAAGCAATAGATTCAGCATTATCTCGAATGTGAACCAATCCGTAGCGGAAATCAGCCTCCAGCTTGAGCTGTTGATAATTCAAGCTCACCAGCTTCCGACTGGCAAATACAATTAGAGCAGTACCTCCTACTGAATAAGCAAGCAGCACCAAGGCCAGCTTGTCGCTGATAGTCCACAATACAATAATGAAACTGACGAAAGTGAGAAGGGCAGATATTATCTCAACCGTTACACTGAGGCTGGTGCCAGTAAAACTGGCTGCGTCTTGCGAAATGCGCTGATCAGGGTTGTCAATCTCTTCGATTGACTCATCATTTGGGTTGAGAACGTAATAAGCCCGATTTGAAAGATACCTGCTCAACAGGCGGCCGCTCAGCCATTCACGCCACAGCAGGCCAAGCTTAGGTATTAAATAACTCTGGATAGCCCTGATCGGAAGGGCGATAACCAAGCAAAAAGCATAAATAGCAACGATCTTCCAAAACTCCTCAGCCTTGTAACCGACAAGAGCATTTTCAATATTGCGAGCTACATAGCTAATCCCCACATTGATGCCATTGATAACCAGGATCAGCAGGGTGATCACCGCCATCAACAACCAGGGCAACCAGCGCCCGTGTCGCAACTTGCCGCGAAAAGCCACAAAACAGACCAACCCTCCGGCCAGCAGCACCATCACCAGCGGCCCGATCGGGCTGCTCCAAATTGCTGCCACCTGCTCGGGCACCCCGGGCAGGAAACGGCTGCGCAATTCGGGAATCAAGGCCCCGGTTAGGGCCAAAACCCCAGTGAGCAGCAACAAGGTGCTGCCTACCACCACCGCAAGCAGTGCCACCACCAGCAGTAGAAACTGCCAGCTCTTGGTGTCGTCTACCGGCAGGAAATAGGGCTGGGCCAGGCGCTGCAACTTCGCCAGTTGACCGCGAAGAGCCTTGAGGGGGTTCATGGGGCAGGTCGGATCAGGTCATTGTCGCGGGCCCGCGGTCAGCCCGGGGGCCAGGCCAGGGGACGCCCACCTAGGACATGCACATGCAGGTGAAACACGGTCTGGCCCGCATCCGCGCCGCTGTTAATAACCGTGCGGAACGACTCCAGACCCTCCTGCCGGGCCACCTGGGCAGCCACCAGCAACAGGTGGCCGAGCAGGGCCTCGTTCCCTGCGGTGGCATCAGCAAGCTGGGCAATCGGCTGGCGTGGAATCACCAGCACATGCACTGGAGCCTGGGGAGTTACGTCGCGGAAAGCCAGGCAATGCTCGTCGGCATACACCTGATCGCAGGGGATCTCGCCACGGAGGATGCGCCCAAAGATCGTGTCTTGGCTCACAAAGGCAACGGGGGTGGGACAGGGGTGGCACTAACGATGTAGTAGCCCATGGCGTGATGTTGGCACGGTGCAAGACGGCGGCGCTGCAGGGCCTGGAGGCCAGGCCAGTGCTGGTCGAGGTGGATCTGGCTCCCGGCTTGCCGGGCCTGCAGCTGGTGGGCCTGGCCGATGCGGCGGTGCAAGAAGCCCGGGAGCGGGTGCGCTCGGCCATACGCCACAGCAGCCTGAAGGTGCCGCTGACGCGGGTGGTGGTGAATCTGGCCCCCGCCGATCTGCGCAAGGAGGGGCCGGCTTTTGACCTGCCGATCGCCCTGGGCCTGCTGCTGGCCAGTGGCCAGCTGGATGCCGCCCGCAACAATGAGGTTTGGAGCGCCGGCGAGCTGGGGCTGGACGGCAGCTTGCGGCCGATCCGGGGGGTGCTGGCGATTGCGATTGCAGCCCGGAACCATGGCGCCCGGGCCTTGGTCGTGCCCCAGGCCAATGCCTGGGAGGCCGCATTGGTGGAGGGGCTGCGAGTGTGGGGCGCCGCCGATCTCGGCCAGGCCTTATGGCGGCTGCAGCATCCGCGGGCCCGTCCGGCCGCCACCGCTCCTGACCCCGCCCCCGCCCTTAAACAAGCCAAATCGCTGAAAACCGCCAGGCCTGCGGCTGAAGATCTTGCCGACGTCAAAGGGCAGCCCCACGGGCGCCGGGCCCTGGAGATCGCCGCGGCCGGAGGCCATCACCTGCTGCTCTGCGGCCCACCCGGCAGCGGCAAAACAATGCTGGCCCAGCGACTGGCGGGGCTGCTACCCCCGCTCGATCCTGCGGAGGCCCTTGAGCTCACAGCCGTCCACTCGGTGGCGGGCCTGCTGGACAGCAGCCAGGGTTTGCTGCAAACCCGCCCCTTTCGCAGCCCCCACCACAGCTGCTCCGGGCCGGGGCTGATCGGTGGAGGTGGCCAACCCAGACCAGGGGAGCTGGCCCTGGCCCACCACGGAGTGCTGTTTCTCGATGAGCTGGCCGAATTTCGCCGGTCCGTGCTCGACCAATTGCGCCAGCCCTTAGAAGACGGCGAAGTCTGGATTAACCGCGCCCGCCAGCGAACTCGCTTCCCCTGCCGCATCACCCTGGTGGCCGCGGCCAATCCCTGCCCCTGTGGCTGGTTTGGCGACCCTGAGCGCAGCTGCGGCTGCGGGGAGGGCCAGCGGCGGCGCTACTGGGGCAGGCTGTCGGGCCCCCTGCTGGATCGCATTGATTTGCAGGTGGTGATGAGACGGCCATCAAGTGCCGCCCTAACGGCACCGTTTAGAAGCCACGGTGGCAGCCCGACCAGCGACGAATCAAGCGCTGAAGTGCGAGCAAGAGTCCGCCGTGCCCGGGCCCACATGGCTGCCCGCAATCCCGGTGGCTGCTGCAACAGCCGTATCGCCGGAGGCCAGCTGCAGCAAGTGCTTCGACTGGAAGGCGAAGCCTTAGAAGTGTGGGAGGCAGCGATTCAGCACCGGCAACTCAGTGCCCGGGCTGGGGCCAGGCTGCTGCGGGTTGCCCAGACGATCGCCGACCTAAACGATCAAGCCAGCATTGGCGCAGCTGCAATTGCCGAAGCGCTCACCTACCGGTCGTTTGATCAAGGGGTATCTCCCTAAGCGGGAGGCCAGATCAAAGCAATCAACGGCGGCGGCGGCGCTGCTGGGCCTTGCGCTTGTACTTCTCGACAGGTGTCTCGTGGTGACGCAGACGCTTTAGGTCAGCGAAAATGCCCGCCTTGGACACCTGGCGCTTGAAGCGGCGCAGAGCCGATTCAATCCCTTCGTTTTCGCCGACGGTGACCTGGGTCATGAAGCGCTGCGCTGCTCACAGAGCTTGCCAATGTAGCAACTGCCCTTTCGCGTTGACCATTCCCCGTGCCTCCAGATCAGCTCCCGCTGCCAGAGAGGCCTGAAATGGGGCTGGGCGCCACTACCGGCAGCCCAGGATGGATGGCAGCATCAGGCCAGGTATCGCGGTAGAGATACACGTGGCCCAGATTGCGACCGCCGAAAGCGCGGCGCTTGAGCTGCCAGCCCGGTTCAAACACCAACTGCAGGAAGCCAGAGCCCGAACCCTGGGTGCGGGCTACCAGCATTTCAGGACCCGCACCGGCCTTGGTGGGCACGGCCAGCAGCACGTTGTCACCGCTCTGACGCTGCACGGTGAGCCGATAGCTCGTAGCTAGATCAGCCTCGCCTACACGCACCGAGTAGCCGTTGGCATCAATGAAGCGACTGCAGATGCCGCTGAAGTCAAAAGTTGCAAGCAGGGGGTCTACCTGAGCTGGAGAGCCAGGGACTACGGCAAAACAGGGCCGGGTCGGCTTTACCTGCTCATAGATGTTGAGTTGAGCGCGGACGCCATCGCCGATGGGCGCTGCCACCAGCACAAAACGCTCCTGGCTGAGATCCGCAGCTTGAAAAAGGGTGCTGGCCATGGCTGGGGTGGCAGCAAAGGCCACCGCAGCGGCCCAAGCTCCAGCTGCCAGGGGGAGGGAATTGGCACCCAGTTGGGGCAATCGCATCACGGCATTGGCAAGCAACATGGGCTTAATCGTATGCAAGGCATCCAGCTAGAGCTAGGCCGGCTTGTTGATCCGGATGGCAACCAACAGGGCCGCAACCGTGCCAGGCAGGCTTAGGCCCAGAATCCAACGGGTGGCCTGCAGGCCCAGGTCGGGGTCGCCATAGGCCAGCTCAAACACTGAGCCCGTCGAAGCGATGCCCAGCAGGCAGGCCAGGGCCAGAAACAAGCCGGCCAGGGGTTTCATTGGCATGGAGAAGAAAGATCAGCGGATGGAACGGACATCTGCCCGCTGAAAACCCTTTTCCAGCAAGCCTTCATTGAGGCTGAGCTCATCGGTAACCCGATCGACGAAAAGCACACCTTCGAGGTGGTCCATCTCGTGCTGGATGCAGCGGGCCAGCAGACCATCAGCCTTGACCCGTTGGGGCCGGCCCATCTCGTCGCGATAGCTGACCTCGACCGTGGCCGGGCGCACCACATTTAAGTAGACGCCTGGAATACTGAGGCAACCTTCCTCGTAAGTCTCGATCGCAGCGCCGAAGCAGGCGATTTCGGGATTGATCAAAACCATCGGCGCCGCAGCGGCATTCTCGGGATCAAGATCAATCACCAGCAGCTGCTTATGCACTCCCACCTGGGGTGCCGCCAAACCGATGCCCTTGGCCGCGTACATGCTGCGCAGCATGTCCCGGGCCAGATCTCGCACACTCTCATCAACCTTGCTGATGCGCTTAGCAGGAGCGCGCAGCACCCCATCACCAAGGGTGTGGATTGTGAGCGGGGACTCCTCAAGGGCATCCTTGGGTACTTGAACGCCGCGGCTGGCCTGAACGGCGGAGCGTGCCATCTGGGCAAAGCTGCCGGCTGAACTGCGGGCCAACGCGATACTTGATCGAAGGACATCCACTTTAAGTCGTTATCCCTCGGTGCATGCGGTGGCTAACCCCCCTGGAGCCCTTCCCGCCGCTGTTGTGGTGGGCCAAACCCCCAGCCTGCGGGAGCCACGGCTACTCGACGGGGTGCTCTATTGGCTAGAGCAGCGCCCCCATGAAGGGGGGCGCACGACCCTGCTGCGGCGCTTGGGGCCAGACCAGCCAGCAGAGGAGCTAAGCCCTGGCAGCTGGAATCTGCGCAGCCGGGTGCATGAATACGGTGGAGGCAGTACGGCCCTGGGCCACCGGAGCGATGGCCGGCCGGTGGCAGTGTTCAGCCACGACGGCGACCGCTGCCTCTGGCTGCTGGAGCTCGATAGCAGCAGTTGCCAGCCGCGACGGCTCAGCCCGCCAGGTGCCTACGGCGGCGGCTTGATCGATGCCAGCCGCGACCGCTGGATTGGCGTACTGGAAAGCGGCATTGATGTAGGTGCTAGCTGCGACCAGCTGGTGGCTGTTGGGCTGGAAGGTGGCGAGCCCCAGCCGCTGGTGGAGCCAGCCGACTTCTGCGGCTACCCGGCCCTGAGCCCCTCCGGCGCAGGGCTGGCCTGGGTGGAGTGGCAGCAGCCCTTCATGCCCTGGGAGCGCAGCCAGCTGTGGCTGGGGCACTTCGATGCGGCAGGCCAGCTCAGTGGCCGCCGCCTGGTCGCAGGATCGGGGGTGGAGCCAAACCCGGACATTTCTGTGTTCCAGCCGCTCTGGTGCGGGCCCCACCTGGTGGTGGCAAACGATCGCTCCGGCTTCTGGAACCTCGAACAGCTCGATAACGCCGAGGGACTCGACATAGAGACCCTCGGCGCAGAGGCGCCGCTGCATTGGCGGCCGCTGCTGCCCATGCAGGCGGAATTCGGCCTGCCCCAGTGGGTGTTCGGCATGGGCACCCAGGCCTGGGATGGCGAGCAGCTGCTGGCCACCGCCTGCCTGCAGGGGCGCTGGCAGCTGGGCCGGGTGGAGCTGCCGAGCCAGGGCGGAGACGCCGGCCAGTGGCAGCCCCTGGCCATCCCCTTTGATGATTTGGCTGGTATTTGCGCCGAAAAAGGGCGGCTGGCCTGCATCGCCGCATCAGCAACTGAAGCCGCGGGTCTGCTCGAGCTGGACCTGGCCAGCGGCAACTGGTGGCACACCCCTGCTGCCACCTGCCCTCTGGCGCCGGAGGCGATCAGCCTGCCGCAGGAGCTGTGGTTTGAGGGCCACGGCGGCGCCCGCAGCCACGCCTGGTTCTACCCCCCAGCCGGGGGAGCCCACCGCGGGGCACCCTTGCTGGTGAAAAGCCACAGCGGCCCCACCGCCATGGCCCGCACGGCCCTGAACTTAGCCATTCAGTTTTGGACAACTCGAGGCTGGGGGGTGGTGGATGTGAACTACGGCGGTTCAACCGGCTTCGGCCGCGCCTATCGGCAGCGGCTCGCTGGCCAGTGGGGCGTGGTGGACGTAGCAGATTGCGCCGCAGCCGCCCAGGCCCTGGTGGCGGCGGGCCGGGCCGACCCTGACCGCATCGCCATCGAAGGCGGCAGTGCCGGCGGCTTCACCACCCTGGCCGCCCTGTGCTTCACGGACGTATTTCGCGCCGGCGCGAGCCGCTACGGCGTAGCCGACCCCAGCGCGTTGGCGTCTGAGAGCCATCGCTTTGAAGCCCGCTATCTCGATGGGCTGATCGGCCCCTGGCCGGAAGCGCGCGCCACCTACGAGGCCCGCTCACCGCTGGCCCACGCCGATCAAATCCGCTGCCCGGTGATCTTTTTTCAGGGCCTCGATGACAAGGTGGTGCCACCGGAGCAGACCGACCGCATGGCAGCAGCGCTCGCAGCCAACGCCATCCCGGTGGAGGTGCACCGCTTCCCGCAGGAGGGCCACGGCTTCCGCGATGGTGCCACCTTGATCCGCGTCCTGGAGGCCACTGAGGCTTTCTTCCTCCGGCACTTCAACCTGTGATCGCAACCTTGGCGAGCGACCTGCTGCCCAGCTTCGGCTGGTTGGCCCTGGCCCTGGCCTGCCTCAGCCTGATCCTGGCGGTGGGGCGAACTCTTGGCACGAGGCTGCAGCTGCGGCTGTGGGGCATCCCCGAAGCCCTGCTGGCCGGACTGCTGGGCCTACTGCTGGCCCCGGGCGGCACCCTGCCGCTGTTGCCTCCTCAGGTGATGCAGCTATGGGCCGATCTGCCGCTGGTGCTGCTCACCCTGGTGTTCGGCTCGCTGCTGCTCGGCAAACCCCTGCCCAAGCTGGAGGGGCTGTGGCGACCGGTGTCGGGGCAGGTGTCGCTGGCGCTGGTGCTGGCCTTCGGCCAATACGTGGTGGGCGGCCTGGCGGTGCTGCTGGTGCTGCAGCCCTGGCTGGGGGTGAGCCCGGTGATGGCCTGCCTGATCGAGGTGGCCTACGAAGGAGGCCATGGTTCCGCCGCGGCGATGGGGCCGAGCTATGCAGCCTTGGGCTTTCCCGGCGGTCAGGCTTTGGGCTTAGCCATGGCCACGGTGGGGCTGCTCTCCTCCACTTTGGTGGGAGGGCTGGTGGTGGTGCTGGCCCGCAGCCGCGGCTGGCTGCTGGCCGATGCCCCAGGCGCAGCAGCCAGCGAGTCCATCAGCACGACCAGCGGTGATTCGGGTGGCGTGGCGGCCAGAGCGGCGGCCTGGGCGGTGAACCTGGCCCTGGTGGGCGTGGCGGTGCTCACGGGCGTGGCGCTGCTGGCCGGGCTGCGCTGGCTCACCGCCGGGCTGGGGGATGGCGTTGGCAGCGTTGTTGATGCGCTACCGGTGTTTCCGCTGGCGATCGTGGGGTCGCTGCTGGTGCGGCTGGCGCTGGAGCGCAGCGGCAAAGCCCACTGGGCCTCTTCCGCGGTGCAGGGGCAGGTGGGCACCCTTTCGGCAGATTTACTGATTACAGCGGCCACCGCCGGGCTGGATCTGGCCCTGCTCAAGGCCGACTGGCTGCCGCTCACGGTGCTTGCCCTAGGCGGCCTGGTGTGGAACCTGGCGGTAACCCTGCTGCTAGCCCCGCGGCTGCTGCCCGCCGACTGGTTTGAGCGGGCGGTGATTGAGTTTGGCCAGGCCACGGGAGTGGCGGCCAGCGGCCTGCTGCTACTGCGCATGGCCGATCCAGACGACCGCAGCGACGCCCTACCGGCCTTCTCGATCAAGCAGCTGATGCTGCAGCCGTTTCTGGCCGGAGGGGTGGTGACGGTGGTGGCGCCGCTGGCGGTGGCGGGCTGGGGGCTGCCGCTGTGGACCGGCTTCTGCTTTGCCCTGGTGCTGCTGTTTGGCGGCACCGGACTGTGGTTGGCGCGCAATCAGGCGCCGGTCCCGTAGTGCAGGGAGCGGAACTGCTGGTGCACCGCGGCCATCTGGGCGGCGCTCAACAGCGGAGGCTCGCCGAGTTGCAGGGCCTGCAGATACATCTGGGCCAGGGTTTCCACCTCAACGGCGATGCGCAGGGCCTGATCGAGGCTGGTGCCGAGCGTCACCTGGCCGTGCTGGGCCAGCAGGCAGGCCAGCCGATCCTCCATGGCCTGCACTGCCAGGGCTGAGAGCTCGGCGGTGCCAAAGGTGGCGTAGCCGGCGCAGAGGATGTGATCGCCGCCGGCCACGGCTGTCATGTAATGAAAGGGTGGGATGGGGCGGCCATGGCAGGCAAGGGCCGTTGCATGAATCGAGTGGCAATGCAGCACCGCCTGGATCTCAGGCCGGCTGGCGAGGAGATCGGCGTGCAGCCGCCACTCGGAGGAGGGCCGCCGCTGGCCAGCTGCCGCCGCGAGGGGCTTGCCGCTGCTGGCAATCGCCACCAGATCCCGCGGCTCCATCAGCTCGAAGGGCAGGGAGCTGGGCGTGATCAGCAGGCCACCAGGAATACGCACCGATAGGTTGCCGGAGGTGCCCTGATTGAGCCCGCTGGCGTTTAGGCGCCGGGACACCTCCACGAGCTGCTGGCGCAGCGCCTGCTCAGTCATTGCCATAAAGCTCCTGCAACCCAGCCTCGGTGGCCGCTGCCACGCCTCGCTCGGTGATCAGGCCAGTCACCAGCCGCGCCGGCGTGACATCGAAGGCCGGGTTGAAGCCGGCACTGCCATCGGGACTGAGCTGCACCGTGGTGATCGCCCCATCGGCGCCGCGCCCCTGGATGTGGGTCACTTCCGTAGCGCTGCGGGCCTCGATCGGGATCTCGGCCACGCCATCGCCAATCGTCCAGTCGATCGTGGAGGCGGGCAAGGCCACATAGAAGGGCACGTTGTTGTCGTGGGCGGCCAGGGCCTTGAGATAGGTGCCGATCTTGTTGCACACATCGCCGCGGCGGGTGGTGCGGTCGGTGCCCACGATCACCGCATCCACCTGGCCGTGCTGCATTAGGTGGCCGCCGGCGTTGTCGACGATCACCGTGTGGGGCACGCCCTCCTTACCCAGCTCAAAGGCGGTGAGGCTGGCGCCCTGGTTGCGGGGGCGGGTTTCATCGACCCACACGTGAATGTTGAGCCCGGCGCGATGGGCCTTGTAGATCGGCGCTAGGGCCGTGCCCCAGTCGACGGTGGCCAGCCAGCCGGCGTTGCAGTGGGTGAGCACATTGAGCCTGGCGCCGGGCCTGGCCGCCGCCAGCTGCCGGAAGATCGCCAGCCCGTGATCGCCGATGGCCTCGCACATGGCCACGTCCTCATCGGCGATCGCCGCGGCCTCCGCCTTGGCCACCTCGGCCCGCTCAGCAGGCGGCAGCGGCTGCACCATCGCCCGCACCCGCTCCAGGGCCCAGCGCAGGTTGATCGCCGTGGGCCGGGTGGCATTGAGCTGCTCAAAGGCCGCCGCCAGGGAGGCGTCGCCCGGATCGGCCTGCATGGCCAGCATCAGCCCATAGGCGCCGGTCACGCCGATCAGCGGCGCTCCGCGCACCACCATCGTGCTGATCGCATCTGCCGCGTCAGCGCAGTTGCGCAACGTACGCGTCGTGAATTGGTGGGGCAGCAGGGTCTGATCGATTACGCCAACCGCGTGGGAGCCCGAGCCCCCGTCTGGCTCCAGCCAGATCGTGCGCCAGGGCTTGCCGTCGATGTTCATGGCTGCGGAAGTGGGCCGAGTCTTCTCCTGATCATCTCTGGGCAGGTGAATTCAAGCCCCAGGCCAAGGCTCCTCCACCCGCCGCAACAGGTTTTCGACCAGATCGAAGCAGGCCAGCCAATTGGGTGGCTCAACCTCAAGTTCATCGTCGTAACGCAATTGCACCGCAAAGAAGTTGAGCTCAGTGAGGCTCTCGTATTCAGCCGTGGCTTTGCCCAATTCCTGCAACAGATCCAACAGCGCACCCAGGTCATGGGTGAAAGGAGCTTCTCCTCCAGCCACTTGAATCCAGGCCTTCAGGGCCTTTTCCGCTGCTTGCTGGAGCAAGAAACCAATGCTGCTGCCACGAAAACCAGAAAACTCCCACATGCGCCGAGCCTCAAGAAGATCGGCCCGCGCAATGCGCAGATAGCGACTGGCGTCGGCATCAGCCATCGAGCACGATCCCCTCACGGCACGCCACCGTGGTCACCGCCTGACGACAGGCGCAACGAGCAGCCACCTCACTCTGGGAGTACAGCAGTAGATCAAGAGGCAGGCGGTGGCTCGAAAGCTTTCGGCTCAGCCGACCGAGAACCACAAGCCGACTGTGCTGCGCCAGCCAGGCATCCGGAACGATGATTAACAGATCTGCATCGGAATCTGGGCGCCCCTGCCCGCGAGCCCGCGATCCGAATAGGCGCACGTCCGACTGAGGGATCTCAGCCCGAATCGCAGCCGCGATCTTAAGAATCCGAGGATCAACAACAGCAGTGATGGCGCTTGCGGTCATGGAATCAGTCTGCCTGCTGTTACGAGCGCTGCAGCAGACCCAATCACCTCAAATCAGCCGGTAGCCAAACCAATCCGGCACCTGGCTCTGGCTCAGACCATCAAGGTGGGGCTCCAGCTGCACATGCCAGCGCTCGCCGCCCAGCAGCTCCAGCTGCTCGATCGCCAGGCAGTCGTCTACGGCCACCAGATCATCCTTGTGCTGCTGCAGGGCGCCGCGCAGCCACTGGCGCTTAGCCGCCGCCTTGGCAGCCTGGGGCGAGCGAGCCACCACCAGGCCGAAGTGGTGCAGCTCCGCGAGGGAGTCGGGGCGGTAGGCGCCCAGGTTGACAAACCAGAGCCGCTCGGGCCGGGGCGCGGCCGGCTCGCGCCCGAGGCTCACCGCGAAGCCATCCACCGCTCGCACCGCCATATAGCTGTCCAGGTGCAGGCCCTCACGCCTCCCGAACCACTGCCGCCGCAGCTCCGGCAGCGCCCCTTCGATCGTGGCGCCGGCCACGAAGCGCACGTCGTGGAGCTCGATGTGACAGCCAGGGGCCCGGCCGCCCAGCACCGCCAGAAACAACTCTGGCCGGCCCTGGCTCTCAGAAATCATCGAAACCCAAACGGCCCTCGCTGCCAAGGCTTGCCAATCTGAGCGCAACGCCCCCAGCCGATCAAGCCATGACTAAGAAAGTGGATGTGCTGATCGTGGGTGCCGGGCTCTCGGGCCTGGTCGCTGCCCGCCGGCTGCAAAGCGCCGGCCGCGCGGTGCGGGTGCTGGAAGCCCGGAGCCGGGTGGGCGGGCGCATGCTGAGCAGCACCAGCGCCAATGGCAGCGTCATTGACCTGGGCGGCCAGTGGGGCGGCGCCAGCCACCACCGCTTCGCGGCCCTGCTGGATGAGCTGGCACTCGAGCGCTTTGCCAGCCACTACGGCGACCGCGGCGTCTTCCACTGGCGCGGCAGCAGGGTGGAAGCGCCCCTGGCAAAAGACTTTGCGTCAAGCCATCTCTTCTTCAAACCTGAGAGCCTCGGCCTGACTGCAGCGGAGCTGGAAGCCTTTGAGGACCTGCAGCGGGAATTCAGCACCCTGGTGGCCCAGGTGGATCCTCACCAGCCCTGGCGCACGCCCAATGCCGAGCAGCTCGACCGCCTCACGGTGGCGCAGTGGGCCGAGCGACACACCACCATCCCCCTGGCCCGCCTGCCCCTCGAGTGGCTCTGCCGCGTGGGCGGCTCCGGCGGCTTTGAACCCTGGGAGGCTTCGATCCTGCACCTGGCCTGGACCCAGGCCGTGGCCCCCCAGACGGAGAGCCCGGAAGCCTGGCTGGTGCGCGGCGGAGCAGGAGCCGTAGCCCAGCGGCTCGCCTCCACCCTGGAGGCCCAAGCGCCCGGCTGCCTGCGGCTGAACCGGCCCGTGCAGGCCATCGTTCAAGACAGCCACGGCGTTTGCCTGGTGGACAGCAGCGGGGAGCAGCATCACGCCGCCAGCGCCATCGTGGCCATCCCGCCACCGCTGCGGCTGGCGATCCGCTTCGAGCCGGCCCTGCCCGCAGCCCTTAGCGCCCTGCTGCAGCGCTCACCTATGGGAGCAATGATCAAAGTTCTGGCCATCTATGCCCGGCCCTTCTGGCGCGAGCAGGGCCTCAACGGCCTAGGGAGCGGCGATCTGCCGTTCCTGGAGCTCACCGCCGACAGCGGACCTCCGGAAGGCCAGCCGGCCGTGTTGGCCGGCTTCATCGCTGGCGAGCGCGCCTTAAGGCTTGGCGCCATGCCCGCTCTGCAGAGGCGGCAGCTGGTCATTGACGACCTAGTGGCCTACTGGGGGCCGGAAGCGGCCAAGCCGCTTGAGCTGGTGGAGCACAACTGGAACAAGGAGCCCTGGAGCGGCGGCGCCTTTACCAGCTTCGTGATCCCTGGCACCTGGACGGGCCCAGCCCGGCTAGCAGCTGCCAATCACGGCCGGGTGATCTGGGCGGGCAGCGAGGTTTCCCCGAGATGGCCGGGCTATTTCGAGGGGGCAATCGAAGCCGGTGAACTGGCGGCCGCCACTGCCCTGGGCGAATTGCCAGCAAACTAGCTGTGCTCGCGCAGGAAGGCGATCGTGCCCTCCAGTTCCTCAGCGAAGCGGTCGATCTCTTCCGGGGTGGTTGTGAAGCCCAGGCTGGCTCTGGCTGAGCCGGGGAGGCCGTAGAGGCGGTGCAGGGGCTGGGTGCAATGGTGGCCGCTGCGGATGCAGATGCCGGCTGAATCAAGCAGGGCGGCGATGTCGTTGGCGTGCAGGCCATCCACCGTGAAGGCTGCCAGGGCACCGCGATCTGGTTGCTGCTCAGGGGTGGGACCCAAGATGCGTACCCCCTCGATCGCCTGGAGACGCGCAAACAGCTGACGGGTGAGCAGCTGCTCCCAGGCGTGGATGCGCTCGAGACCAATGGCACTGAGGTAGTCGAGAGCAGCGCCCATGCCGATCGCCTCGCCGATGGCCGGGGTTCCCGCCTCAAATTTGTGGGGCAACTCGGCCCAGCTGCTGTGATCGAGATAAACGTCCTGAATCATCTCGCCGCCGCCCAGGAAGGGCGGCATCGCCTCAAGCAACGCCTCGCGGGCCCAAAGAAAGCCCATGCCGGTGGGGCCGCAGAGCTTATGGGAGCTGCCCACCAGGAAATCGCTGCCCAGCCTGGCCACATTCACCACCAGGTGGGGCAGGCTCTGGCAGGCGTCCACGAGCACCAGAGCGCCTGCGGCGTGGGCCTGCTCCACCACCTGCTCAATCGGATTGAGGCAGCCGAGGGTGTTGCTCACCTGCACCAGGCTCACGAGCTTGGTGCGCTCGCTGATCTGGCCGCGCAGATCCTCCAGATCCAGCTCACCGCTCTCAGTGAGCCCCGCATGGCGCAGCACGCAGCCAGTGCGCTGGGCCAGCAGCTGCCAGGGCACCAGGTTGGAGTGGTGCTCCATCACTGTGAGCAACACCTCATCACCAGGGCCCAGGTTGGCCTCCCCCCAGCTGCGAGCCACCAAGTTGATCGCCTCGCTGGCATTGCGGGTAAAGACGATCTCGCGCGCACTGGCCGCACCGATGAAGGTGGCAGTTTTGCTGCGGGCTGCCTCAAAACCTTCTGTGGCGCGAGCACTTAGCTGGTGGGCGCCACGGTGCACGTTGGCGTTGTCGTGGTCGTAGTAGTGCTGTAGGGCCGCCAGTACCTGACGGGGCTTCTGGCTGGTGGCGGCGTAATCGAGGTAGATCAGCGGCTGGCCCAGGCAAGCCGTTTGGGCCAGTAGGGGGAAATCAGGCCGGGTGAGGACAGCAAGATTTGGCGCAACCACCCCAAGGCTGGGCGGGCTGGCGGGAGTGGTTGCTGCGGTAGTTGCTGCAGCGGTTGTGGTGGTGCTGGTGGTCATGGATGCTCCCGCAGCAGCAGCTCTAGCGGATTCAGGGCCGCCGCCGCCGCGGGAAGCTCGCGCAACACCTCCTCGCAGTAGCCCCGCAACAGCAACCGTGAGGCTTGTTCAGCGCCAATACCCCGGCTCTGCAGATAAAAAAGCTCGTTCTGCTGCAGCCGACTAATGGTGGCGCCGTGGGCGCACTTGACATCGTCCGCGACGATTTCGAGCTCGGGCTTGGTATCCACTCGGGCCCGATCGGAGAGCAACAGGCTGCGGCTGAGCTGGGCGGCGTTGGTTTGCTGGGCGCTGCGCGGCACCCGCACAGCCCCATTGAAAACGCTGCGTCCGGCCCCATCAGCTACCACCTTGTGGAGCTGGTCGAGCTGCCCATCGGGGCCTTCAAAACGCACTTGGCTGTGGGTGTCGGCAAGCTCCTGACCATCCACCAGCTGCAGTGCCCGCAGCCGGGTCTGGGCCGCTCCCTCCAGCTGGCTGATGCAAGGCTCGAGGCGGCTTAGGGCCCAACCCCCAACTGCGGTGGTGAGCTGGAGGGAACTGGCGGGGGCCTGGCTGATCGACAGGTGGCTGAGCACGCTGGCGCAGGCATCACCAGGCGCCAGCAGCCCCATATTGAGCTGGGCACCGCGGCCCAGCTGGGCCACTGCTACCAAGCTGGTGGCATTGAATCCACTGGAGCCGTGCCGAATAAGCAGCTCCAAGCTGGCGCCCTCCTCAAGCACGAGCACCAGCTGCAGTGCCAGCAGACCCGGCGCCGCACCGGCGTCAAAATGCAATTGCAACGGATCAGCCGATCCAGCCACCCGCAAAGCCAGACAGCGGGGTGAAGCTCCTTGGTTTAGCCGCACCGACCAAGCATCGCTACCGCCTGTGGCCTCAAGCACCTGTTGCTGCAACCCCTGCACCTCATCGGCTCCGATGCGGCTAATGCCAGCGGGCAAGCTGAGTTGGGCGAATGGATCGACACCACTCCAGAGTTCGGGCGCCAAGGCCTCTAGGGCAGCCAGGCCTGTGAATCGCCACTCCTCCTGACTTCGGCCCGGCAGGGGCACGCCAGCAAGGTGAGTGAGCCAATCAGCAGTATTTGGCATAACCGCAGCTGCCATCACAGCACCTCCGCAGGTTCCCGGCCCAGGCTGGCCAGCTCCTGATCCACCCATTCGTAACCAGCGCGCTCAAGCTCCAAGGCCAGCTCCTTGCCACCGGTGCGCAGGATCCGGCCAGCCGCCATCACATGGACGTAATCGGGGGTGATCAGATCCAGCAGGCGTTGGTAGTGGGTAATAAGCAAGGTGGCATTTTCCAGGCCAGCGAGTTGATTGACCCCATCGGCCACGATGCGTAGGGCATCGATATCAAGGCCTGAATCGGTTTCATCGAGGATCGCCACCAACGGCTCAAGTAGCGCCATCTGCAAGATCTCGTTGCGCTTTTTCTCGCCACCGGAGAAGCCTTCGTTGACACTGCGATCTAAAAAGGCCGGATCCATCTGCACCACTTTGAGGCGCTCACGCACGAGGTCTTCGAAAGCAAAGGTGTCCAGCTCCTCCTCACCCCTTTGAGCGCGGCGCGCGTTAGTGGACACCCGTAGGAATTCAAGGTTGCTAACCCCCGGGATCTCCACCGGGTATTGAAATCCCAGAAACAAGCCCAAGCGGGAACGCTGTTCTGGCGCTAGCTCAAGTAGATCTGCACCCATATATGAAACCGAACCGGCTGTGACCGTGTAGGCGGGATGGCCGGCCAACACTTTGGAAAGTGTGCTTTTGCCGCTGCCATTACGCCCCATCACTGCGTGGATTTCACCAGCTCGGATAGTGAGGTTCACCCCTTTAAGGATTGGCTGCTCCTCAACCCGTGCGTGCAGGTCACAAATTTCGAGCAGTACCGAGGCGTCTGGGCGAATCACAGCAGGTAAGGAAAGGCGGGAAAGGGGGAACGGACAGATAGAACAGATCGGCGCGGCTCAGCCGACGGATCCCTCGAGCTTGAGGGCAAGCAATTTGTCTGCCTCAGCAGCAAATTCCATGGGCAATTGATTAAACACATCACGGCAAAAACCACTGACCATCATCGAAACCGCCTCTTCAAAACCAATGCCCCGGCTTTGCAGGTAAAAGAGTTGATCTGCAGAGATGCGGCAAGTGCTTGCCTCATGCTCCACTGCAGCATCTGGTTGCTGAGAGCGGATATAAGGATAGGTATTGGCGCCAGCTTGATCGCCAATTAACATCGAATCGCACTGACTGTAATTCTTAGCGCCTACCGCTTTAGGGCCTATCTGAACAAGGCCTCGATAGCTATTAGAAGAATGACCAGCGCTAATGCCCTTACTGACAATGGTTGAACGGGTCCTCGGGCCAACGTGAATCATCTTGGTGCCAGTATCGGCCTGCTGATAGTTATTAGTAAGGGCAACCGAATAGAACTCGCCCACCGAATCAGCACCCTGCAATACACAGCTGGGATACTTCCAGGTAATTGCCGATCCAGTTTCCACCTGAGTCCAACTAATGCGGCTGCGGTCACCTCGGCACTGACCGCGCTTTGTCACGAAGTTATATATTCCACCTACGCCATGCTCGTCACCGGCGTACCAGTTCTGAACCGTTGAATATTTAATAGAAGCGTCATCTAGCACCACCAACTCTACAACGGCCGCATGGAGTTGATTGGTATCAAACATCGGGGCCGTGCAACCCTCTAAATAACTAACCGAAGCACCCTCTTCGGCAATTATCAAAGTACGCTCAAACTGGCCCGTATCAGCGGAATTGATCCGGAAATATGTTGACAGCTCCATTGGGCATGCCACACCCTTGGGAATAAAAACAAAAGAACCGTCGCTGAAAACCGCAGAATTCAGGGCCGCAAAATAGTTGTCATTACTGGGAACAACTGTGCCAAGATATTTCTCTACCAAACCTGGATACTCCTTTACAGCCTCACTGATAGAGCAAAAAACAACGCCGTGCTCAGCCAGCTTTTCGCGATAGGTGGTGGCGATTGAGACACTGTCAAAAACGGCGTCAACCGCCACATTCGATAGGCGCTTCTGCTCGCTCAGGGGGATGCCAAGCTTTTCAAATGTTTCCAGCAGCTTGGGATCGACCTCATCAAGGCTGGCTTTTTTCTCCTGCTGCTTAGGAGCTGCGTAGTAGATGATGTTTTGATAATCAATCTGCGGGTACCCCAGTGCGGCCCAATCTGGCGACTGCATCTGCAGCCATTGGCGGTAGGCCCGTAGCCGAAAAGCCAATAAAAACTCAGGCTCATTTTTCTTCGAAGAGATCAGACGCACAACGTCTTCACTCAGACCCTTGGCGATCTTTTCAGTTTCAATATCAGTGACGAAACCGTGCTTATACGGCTGTGAAACTAGATCGCCAACGGTTGCAGTACTCATCGAGGTAAACCGAATCAGCTGGCAGTAAGGGCTTTAACTTCGTCTAAGGAAATTGTCTGCTGGTCACCGCGGAAAGCATTGTCCTCGGTGAGAAACAGCATGCAGTGGCACTCTTTACGCTCCCGCATGGGCACGCAAGGGCAGTTCCAAAAGGCTTGGGAAACCTCGGCCTGCTTGTCCTCGTAATGGCGGCAGGGGCATAGGGCACCACCAAGCTCATCTTTGTGCTTGGCCAGGCCAGCAAGCACAACCGCGGTCACACCAGGATCACTACAAAAATAAGTACCAGTGCGCTGCGCGTAGGTTTCGGCAAACTTTCGAATCACCTCCAAGCTGTCGGAATGCGCCGGCGAACTCCCTGCGGGGCTCTCAGCGGTCGAACTGGCCGGAGTGTCGGACATGGCTCGAAAGGGAAGGTGATCAGAAGGCAGTAGTCAATCAGCGCCTCGAAATGTGACGCCATCGGCAACCAGCAAGTGGATTTGCCGGCAGACCATTACGAAACCAAGTTGTTTCGATAGTGGTTGAGCCTAAGACACCATGGCCGGGAGCGGGGCCCAATCCCCAACCTCCCGCCAGTCGTGGCATCGTTGTCTCAACCGGCCTTTGCCGTGAGCGCCATTCCCCAAATCATTCCCCAGCACGCCGATCCGGCATCCACTCGGGATACGGTCCTCACCTTGCTGGTTAGGCATGGAGAGGCCACCGCTAGCGCCCTAGCCGCTCATCTGGCGATGTCGGTGCAGGTTGTGCGTCGCCATCTGCGTGGCTTGGAAGATGATGGTCTGGTCGAGGCCAGTCCAGCGGCGGAGGGTCCGGGCAGGCCCAGTAATCACTGGCGCCTTACCGCCAAAGGCCAAGGGCAATTTCCCGATGGCAGCGACCATTTCGCCCTCGGCCTGCTGCAATCTCTGGCTGGCAACCTGCCACCGGAAACCCTGCACGGACTCCTAGAGCAACAAGCCATTCAGCAAGCTGACGCCTACCGCCACCGCATCGGCGCCGGCTCGCTTCAAGAGCGGCTGGAGCAACTGGTGGATCTACGCCGGCAGGAGGGCTATCTGGCGGAATGTTCTCAAGATGCCGGCGACCCTCAAGCCTGGATGCTCAGTGAATTTCACTGTTCCGTGATGCGCATCGCCGAGCAATTTCCTTGCATCTGCGACCAAGAGCTGCAGCTAATTCGCCACACCTTTCCCGACTGCCAGGTGGATCGGGTGCAATGGCGCCTGGAGAAGGGTCACTCTTGCGGCTTTCGCCTGACGCCCTGCCGTGACGACTGAAGCCCCGCCACCCCAAGCCCAAAGTCCGCTTTCAGCAGCGGAACTGGCGGAGCTGGAGGCCACCCTCCTGCCTGCCTTGGAGCGGCACCACCTGCGCCTTCTGGCCCATAGCCTGCGCAGCCTGCAGGCGGTTGCAACTCACCAGCCCGCGGGGGCACTCCCAGGCCATGACGCGATTTGCGCCTGGGCCAGCCAGCAGCCCGCGCTCACCGACGCCCCCTGCTTCCAGGCAGTCCTGGTGGAGCAGTTAGAAGCAGCGGGCAGGCAGCTGCAGCAACTGGCCACCAGCCTGGGCCGGGCACCATTGGCCCTAGAGCTGGGCGACCTCATCGCGGCTTGCGATCATCGCCACAGCCACATTCATAGCCACATCACGCCAGTGAGCGAAATCCAATCCGAGTCGATCGCCGACGCCCTCAGCTTTTTCCGCCTTAGCTGCGGTCGCTGGCGCTCCCAGCGCAGCAGCCATCACCTGCTGCACCGGCGAGCTGAGGCGGGAGGCTCCTTCATTGAGGTGGTGGAGATCGCGGCAGCCGATCCCCGCCTAATCGCCATCGCCGAGCTCCACGGCGAAGATCCCGCCGGCCTCGTTGGGGGCTGCCGGGTGACCTGGAACGCCTCAATGGCGTGGGATAAGGCCGGAGAAGCCCACGAAGGGGAAAGCGTTTTCGGCTTGATCCCCACCGATGAGCTCGGCCGATCCGGCCTGCTGCTGCGCGACCGTGGCTACGCCGAAACCGCCCCCGTGGCAGGCCATTTCGCCATGGACGAGCGCGATGGGCTACTGCTCACCACCGGCTACGAAACCATGGCCAGCCTGGAGCGATTCAGCTTTGCCGGCCCCAATGTGCGTCTGCGCACCAGCACGGTGGAGGGCCTCTCCAATACGGCGTCCTTCTGCGTGGAGACACGGCTGCTAGACAGCCCGCAGCCTGGGGCCAAAACCCCAGCCCAAGAGCCCGTTTCCGAGCAGCCCCTGTCTCCCCTGGGATGGTGACGAACGTTACGGACTGTGAGCCCTGTCTCGGCCAGCCGAAGCCGGCCGCGGCTGCACTTCTACGATCCACAACGACGGATGATGAAGTTGTGTGGCCCTGCCCCTCCTGAAATACGCGCCCACTACCCAAAACTCGCGGGTTGACCCGCTACGGGTAGGTTCGGATGAGGACCCCAAAGCCATGTCCATGGACAGGGCAATGGATCCCAAAGACCTAAATCTGGTCATTGAGTCGTGTTATCGACAGATTTTCTTTTATGCCTTCAAGGTCGACCGCAACTTGACACTGGAGAGCCAGCTGCGAGACGGCCAAATGAGTGTGCGGGATTTCATTCGCTCCCTGTGTCTCTCAGACACCTTCACACGCAGCTTCTACAACCTGAACAGCAACTACCGAGTGGTGCGCCACTTAGTGGAAAAGCTTCTGGGTCGTCCCACCCACGGCCGGTCTGAGGAGATCGCCTGGGCGGCCGTGCTGATGACCCGCGGGGTCAAGGGCATGGTTGACGACATCCTCAACGGCCAGGAATACCTGGATGCCTTCGGCTACGACACCGTTCCCTTCCACCGCAACCGCGTGGTGGGCTCCCGGGATCTGGGCGAAACCCCCTTCAACATCACCACTCCGCGGTACGAGGCCTACTACCGCGGCATCTTGGGCTTCCCCCAGGTTGTGTACACAGGCACCGCCAAAACAATCCCCGCTCGCTCCCGTCAGCGCCGTGGCGGCTTCCCCGAGGACTACCTCCCCTGGGTGCGCAATCTGCCTGCCATGCGCAGCCAAGGCGGTGCATCCGGCAGCGTCAGCATGGACTATCTGTCCAAGGTTCCTTACCGCAGCATCGGCCGCTGAAGCCAGTCTCCAACTAAAACCACGGGCGGTCAAAAGGCCGCCCTTTTTTATGGGCCATCAGCACCCAGGCCGTCAGCATCTACTGACGGCTCCAGATCGAGCTACCCGAGCCAGGAGAAACTCATCCACACTGATCCCAAAAGAAATCTGTCGCTGTGACCCAGGCACTTACCGCATTGGCACGCATGACTTTGCGTCAGCTGCGCCAGGTCGCCAGCGACCTTGGGGTGAGCCTGTACAGCCGTAAGTCCAAGGATGAACTCCTGGCGGCCATCAATGTTCGCCAGGATGAGGAGGACACTCCTATCAGCCTTAAGGCAATCGAAGCAGAGCTACCCCCAGCTCCCCGCCCCAGCTCAGCAAATACCAGTGTTGTATTTCTGCCCCGCGATCCCCAGTGGGCCTACGTGTTCTGGGATATCTCCGAAAGCGATCTGGCCTCAGCCCTCGCAGCTGGCGCCTCCCAGCTTTGCCTGCGAGTAGCCGACGTAACTGGCCTGCCCGGCGGCTCGGCTCACCCCCACACCCTGCAGGAAGTGGTGGTCGACAGCCATGCCACCGAGTGGTATTTGCCCGTGCCCCTGTGCGATCGGGATTACCGGGTGGAACTCGGCTACCGCAAAGGCAGCGGCGGCTGGATATCCCTGGCCTTCTCTTCAGTGGCACGGGTACCAGCCCAGCACCCCAGCGAGCAAATACTCGATCAGTTCGTGCCCTTTTCGCTGGACACGGCTCCAGCCATCCTGCCGACGCCGGTGGAGCCAGCCGATGCAGGGCTGCACGAACGCCTTTATCAAACAGCTACAGCCCGCTGGCGCCGTCTTGGCAGGGGTTCTGAGGCTTTCCATGAGCTTGAGGCAGCCGGCCTAGACACCAGTGAACTGAACACCTCTGGTGCCGGCATCTGGGCCAGTGGCCGCAACGCCTCCGGCATCGGCGGGGTCGCTTCCCGTCAACGCTCGTTCTGGCTTGTGGCTGATGCTGAGCTGATTGTGTACGGTGCCACCGATCCCGCTGCCCGCCTCACCATTGGCGGTGAGGAGGTGCCCCTTTCCGCCGATGGCACCTTCCGAGTGCAAGTGCCCTTCCGCGATGGTCAGCAGCTGTATCCGATCGAAGCGGTCGCCGCCGATGGCGAGCAGAAGCGCAACATCACCCTGGAATTCAGCCGCTCCACCCCTGAGGACAACAGCAACCCAGCCGAAAAGGCCGTAAGCGAATGGTTCTAAATCTATCCTTGGCACTGAAGCGCTCTGCCGTAGCCCTCACGCCGATGGCGGGAGCCCTGGCCTTTCCGCTGATTGTGCCGGTTGTGTTGGTGCGCTTCGGCCTGCCAGCCGCCATGCTTAGCGCGGTGTTGATTGGTACTGCTTGGTTTGTGGTGATGCTGCGCACCGCCGAGATGCCCGGCCACCACTAGATAAAGCCTGGGCTTGATCCGATGTGGGAACCCTGGGTTCAACCGCCCAGGACTGCCATGGCCAACCTTTTGCCGCGCCACCCCTTCGCCTGGGCAAGCCTTGTGGCCTTGGCTCTAGCTGGCTGCAGCGCTGACGCCCAGCTACTGGGCCAGTCAGCCCGGCCCAAGCCCCTGCCCAAGGGGATTGAGCTGGCCTTCAACCACGCCGAAACCAGCCGCTACCGCAGCCCGATCAACGGTCAATGGCGTCAGGGCGACGATCTCGAGGCTTTCGTTCTGGCCAGTATTCAGTCGGCGCGGCGGGAAATCCTGATAGCGGTGCAGGAGCTGTCTCTGCCGAAGCTGGCCGAAGCGCTGGCGGCTAAGTACCGCGAGGGGCTGACGGTGAAGGTGGTGCTGGAAAACACCTACAGCAGCCCCTGGAGCGAAGAGCATCCGGCCGATCTGGCTCCACACCAGCGCACCCGCCATGAGCAGCTCAAGGCCCTCGGTTGGGGGGATGCTGTGGCGATTCTGCAGCGGGCCGGCGTGCCCCTGATCGATGACACCGCCGATGGGAGCGCTGGCAGTGGCCTGATGCACCACAAGTTCATGGTGGTGGACAGGGCCGTGGTGGTGACCGGCTCAGCCAATTTCACCCCCTCCTGCATCCACGGCGATCCGGGTGCAGACCGTAGCCGCGGCAACGTCAACCACCTGCTGCGTCTGCGCAGCCGTGAGCTGGCTAACACCTTTGTGGCCGAGTTTGAGCGGATGTGGGGCGACGGCCCCGGCGGCCAGCCCGACAGCCGCTTTGGACTGGGCAAGGGCGGCGGAGCTCCCCAACAGCTGCTGGTGGAGTCAACGCCGGTGACGGTGCTGTTCGCCCCCCACCGCCGCAGCGATCCCCACCAGGGCCTGCTGATGTTGGAGAAGCTGCTCGCAGGCAGCCGCAAGCAACTCGATCTGGCCCTGTTCGTGTTCTCGGATCAGGGACTGGTTAATGCGATGGAGAACCTGCAGCAGCAGGGCGTCAACATCCGCCTACTGGCCGATCCCGGCTTCGCCAACCGAGCCTTCAGTGAAGTGCTCGATCTTCTCGGCACCAAGCTGCCCGACCACCGCTGCGGCCTGGAGGCGGCGAACCGCCCCTGGCAGCGCCCCCTGGAGAGTGTGGGCACACCACGCCTGGCCAGCGGCGACAAACTCCACCACAAACTGGCTGTGATCGACCACCGCACCGTGGTCACCGGCTCTTTCAACTGGAGCCCCAGCGCAGCTCATCAAAACGACGAAACCCTGCTGGTGCTCGACTCCCCCCAGCTGGCCGAACACTTCACCACTGAAATGAACCGGCTCTGGAAGGGGGCCGAGCTCGGCATCACCCCCCGGCTGCAGCGCAAACAGGAACGGCAGCAGGTGCGTTGCGGCAGCGGGGTGCAGCGCAGCTGACCAGGACTGGCCGCCGTAATTCAGGCCACACCAATGGTGCCCGTACAAGCACCAAACACCACATCTGGTGATCAACCCCTACGCTCAGCGCACAGCAACCACTCTGGCGAGAGGAGTAAGACCATGCCAAAAAGCGGCGGCTTGGGCAAAACCGGAAGCCTGATCAAATCCCTAGCCGGCTCCTTAATCCTGCCCGCAGAAGACTCAACCCCAGCCGCGCCGGTGGTCTACACCACGGCCATTCGCAGCGAGGGCAGCCTCAGCGAGTCAATAGCGGGGATCAGCGTGCTGGCCAACCAGCTCGGTTTTACCCACGCCCCCGAAACCCTCTATGCCGTTGACGGCCAGAGCGCCGCTTTCCACGCCGACCATGGCGCCAGGGCAGTGAGCCTGGCGGTTGAATGCAATCCGCAGCAGCAGACAGTTTCCCTAGCGGTTAGCGGGCTGGACAACCAGGACACCTTTGAAACATTCCATCAGGTGTCCAGCACCTTGTTTGGTGACTGCTGATCTTCGGGAACGCCCCCTACGCTGAACGTCTTCCTTATCTCGCGGCCATGGATCACCAGCCGGCCTCCCGCAACACCTCAGCCACCCTGGATGCCATCCAGCTGATGCTGCGCGACCTCCACACCCGGCACGATGAAATCCGCCACCGGGCCGCATTCCGCGGCTGCACCAACGAACTGCTGGCCGTGCAGCAGGAGCTCGTGGAGTATTTGCTTAGCAAGAAAAGTCAGTTGATGGGCCATGTCGACCCGGTTAGCGGCGGCACTCGCAACTACAACTCCTTCGTTTGAGTAGCCCCTTGAACCACCGCCCCAAGGTGGTGGTAGTGGGTGCCGGACCGGCTGGCGCCAGCTTGGCCCTACTGCTAGCCCGTGGCGGTGTGGCCGTAACCCTGGTTGAGGCCGGCACCAGCCTGGAGCGTCAATTCCGCGGCGAAGCGCTGATGCCCTCAGGGCTAGAGGCCCTGGCGGCCATGGGGCTACTCGAGCTGATTCCAGGCCTGCCCCACCGGCCCCTGGTGGGATGGCGCTTCGTGGTGAATGGCCAGGAGCTATTCACCGCCAGCGAGCCTCTCGGCGGCGATCCCAGCCGACCCTGCACCCTGGTGAGCCAGCCGGCCCTGCTGGAGGCCCTGCTGAAACTTGCCGGCACCTACCCCTCCTTTGCGATTGAGCGCGGGCAACCGGTGGTCGACCTGCTCTGGCAGCAGGAGCGGGTGGCGGGGGTGCAACTGCGCGATGGCCGTCAGCTGCCTGCCGACCTTGTCGTCGGCTGCGATGGCCGGGGCTCCCTGGTGCGCCAGAAGGCAGGGCTAACGCTGCAGAGCAGCCCCAGCCCGATCGACTTGCTCTGGTTTCAACTGGCCAGTCCCGCGGCCTCGCCCTTGGCTGGCTCCTTCACCACCCTGGTGGGTCCCGAGGGGGTTTTCAGCGCTTTCGAAAGCGCCAGCGGCGGCTTGCAGCTGGGCTGGGTTATGGGCAAGTCTCAAGCCACACCCGAGCTCAGTAGAGAAGGCTGGATCGAGCGGATGGCAGCCTTGAGTCCGCCGCAGCTGGCGGCCTGGCTACGGGAGTGGAGCGGCGGATTGGGCCCGCCCAGCCGGCTGACGGTGCAGGTGGGACTAGCGGAGCGCTGGTGCCAACCGGGCCTGCTGCTGCTTGGCGATGCGGCCCACCCGATGGGACCCGTGCGCGCCCAGGGCATCAACATGGCCCTGCGTGATGCCTGGGTAGCCGCCAGGCGGTTGTTGCCGCTGCTCAGCAGTGGCTGCAGCGGCGCTGCCCTTGACGGGGTGGCCGTCCAAATTGAGGCGGAGCGGCGGCCCGAAATCACAGATATGCAAACCCTGCAGGCCGCCGAAGCCGCCCGGGGAGAGCAGTTGCGGCAGCAGGGTTGGTTGCGGGGGGCTCTGGCGATCGCCGCCCCCCTGGTGGGCCCGGCAATCGCTGCCCACTGGAGCCAGCAGCAACAATCGCTGCGCCAGGGACTAGCCCCGCTGCCAGGACCGCCATGATGGGGGCCACCCCGGTGGAACCATGGCCGCGCCTCGGATTGATCCAGCACTTGCCCTTGGCCTGATCGCCCTGTTGGCTGCCCCTCTACAGGCAGCACCCAAGGACCCGCCCTACCCCTCCATGGAACTGTTGCGCGAGCTCCAGCTCCACACCTTCGACTGCGGCAGAGACAACACGATTGAAGCCTGCGGCAAGGCACGCACCATGGCCGATCCGCTGCTGGATCACCCCCGCCTAGGCGCCAACTGCAAGGACGCCATCTGGACGATCCGCGAACGGGCCAAACCAGCTGCCACCAACACTTTTGAGCGGCGTGAGGCTCTCAACAGAGCCGGCCAGGACCTGATCCCCTTCTGCAAGCAGCAGACCCGCTCGGTCGCCCCGAGCAAAACCGACAGCAAACCCCAGGAGAAAAAGGGCGGGTTTGGCCTAATTCCGGGCTCCTGATCCTGACGCCGCCTGGCTCTCGATCAGGTCCAGCACCTGCTGGGCAGTGCTGTTCATAAACGCCAGCGACCAGCCGACCTGCACCACCGCCTGATCGGCCAGGGCACAGAGACCATCCTTCTGAGCGGCAACTTCACAGCTGGCAGAAAGGCCCAGCAAGGCATTGGTGAGCTTGCCGCGCAGGCAGGTTTCCTTGCCGCGGCGATGGATCACGGCTTCAGCTGCCAAACGACTGCGCTGAACTGCCTCCCCCAAAGGGAGAGCGCGGGCTCCCCCCATCACTGCCGCCCTGCCGGCTTCTGTGGCTGCCAAGGAGCTCGCCGTTAGTGCCAAGCCAGCCAAGCAAGCCACTCTCCAAATGTGCCCGCTGGCAAACCTGCTTTCGGCCAATGCCCCTCTCCCTATTCAACTGCCTTCCCTTGGAAGCTAGTCAGTTCTGTAAGGGTGACAAGCCAAGGCTAATTTGGTGCCCCAGTGCCTCCGTGGATTCGGCCGATGACCAGCAGTAATCCCGTGAGCATTCGGCAGATTTCCCTGGCCCAGCCTTTCACCGACCAGAAGCCCGGCACCTCAGGCCTACGCAAAAGCAGCCGCCAATTCCAGACTCCCCACTACCTGGAGAGCTTCATCGAAGCGAGCCTGCAGGTGCTGCCAGGCGTGGCCGGCGGCACCTTGGTGGTGGGAGGTGACGGTCGCTACGGCAACCGCGCAGCCATCAGCGTGATCGCCCGCATGGCCGCCGCCCATGGCGTGGCCCGGCTGATTACCACCACCGGCGGCATCCTCTCCACTCCGGCCGCTTCCCACCTGATCCGCCAACACGGCGCCGTGGGCGGGGTGATCCTCTCGGCCAGCCACAACCCCGGCGGCCCCGATGGCGATTTCGGCGTCAAAATCAACGGCGCCAACGGCGGCCCCACCCCGGAATCGATCACCGACGCGATTTACGCCGCCACCTTGGAACTAGGCGGCTATCGGATCTGCGCAGGCGGCAGCGATCCCGACCTCTCGGCCCCTGGCCGCAGCAGCATCGGCGATCTGCAGGTTGAGGTTATCGATGGCGTCGACGACTACGTGGCGCTGATGCAGCGCCTGTTCGACTTCGACCAGATCGGCGATCTGCTGCGGGGCGACTTCCCGATGGCCTTCGACGCCATGCACGCAGTGACCGGCCCCTACGCCAGCCGCATCCTCGAAGAATTGCTTGGCGCTCCCGCGGGCACGGTGCGCAACGGCATACCCCTGGAAGATTTTGGCGGCGGCCACCCCGATCCCAACCTCACCTACGCCCACGACCTGGCCGAGCTGCTGATGGGCAGCGATGCCTACAAATTCGGTGCCGCCTGCGATGGCGACGGCGACCGCAACATGGTTCTGGGAGCGCGCTGCTTCGTGAACCCTAGCGACAGCCTGGCGGTACTCACCGCCAACGCCACCTTGGCCCCGGGCTACGCCGATGGCCTAGCCGGTGTGGCTCGCTCGATGCCCACCAGCGCCGCCGCCGATGTGGTAGCCAAGGAGCTCGGCCTGGCCTGCTTCGAAACGCCGACGGGCTGGAAATTCTTTGGCAACCTGCTTGATGCCGGTCGGATTACCCTGTGCGGTGAGGAGAGTTTCGGCACGGGTTCCAACCACATCCGCGAGAAGGACGGCCTCTGGGCCGTGCTGTTCTGGCTGCAGATCCTGGCCAGGAAGCGGGAGCCGGTGAGCAGGATCATGGCCGAGCACTGGAGCCGTTTCGGCCGGCACTACTACTCCCGCCACGACTATGAGGCGATCCCCTCCGAAGCCGCCCACGCCCTCTACGCGCGGGTCAAGACCATGCAGCCCGCGTTGGTGGGCCAGGCCTTCGCCGGCCGTAGCGTCGCCACCGCCGACGACTTCGCCTACACCGACCCGGTGGATGGCTCCCTCACAACCGGCCAGGGGCTGCGACTGCTGCTCGATGACGGCAGCCGGGTGGTGTTGCGCCTTTCAGGCACTGGCACCCAGGGGGCAACCCTACGGGTGTATCTAGAGAGCTATGTGCCGCCCAGCGGCAACCTCAGCCAGGATCCCCAAATCGCCCTGGGCGAGCTGATCACAGCCATCGATCAACTCGCCGAGATTCGCAGCCGCACCTGCATGGAGCAGCCAACGGTTATCACCTGAATCAAGCAGGCGTCTCCTGCTTTACCTCCGAAAACGGCTGCCCGCGTAAACCAGCTGGGGCGCGTCGTCTGATCATGTGATCGTGCTCCAGTTCGACCCATGCCCGCATCTGGAAACGTAGATGCAATCGGAGAGCCGAAAGGACTGGATTGAGCGCGTAAAGCCGTTGATTCGCAAACCGGAATCCATCAAAGCGCTAACTAGTCTGGAGCCGTGGTTCCAGTTGCCCAGACAACCGATTCACACCGCTCCTAAGCGTTACAAACAAGCGAAACTAGTTTGGATTGGCGTGGTAAGCATTTCTCTAATGCTGAGTCCCCATGTGAGCGCTCTACTGGCCGGAGCAGCTGCGGCTGGGGTGCTCTTAAGCAACTATCCAACAACGCCTCAGCTATCGCGCTGCCCTGAAATCGGCAGCCTCCCGGGCATCGTGCTGGGGATGTTCATTGCCACAACGCTCATCCATACATTGGTGACATCCTTACAAGCGGACCTGGTTCACTCAAAACGTCTGAGCGCCTGGTGCTCAACAAGCGGCGGAGGGCGCCACTTGTTGATTGCCATTGGCGCACTCATGACTGCAGCCACGTTGTTCCTGGAAATTATCCTCTGGGCATGGGTCTATCGCCACGTCGGCGCTATTCACGGACTGGAAGCAAGCTTGTATTTCTCAGGCATCACATTCACAACAGTTGGATACGGAGATATCACGCTAGCCAAATGCTGGCAATTACTCAGCATGGGAGAAGCTGTCAACGGGGTGCTAATGGCCGGCTGGAGCACCGCTCAATTAATTTTTCTTGTCCAGAGAATGATGATCTTGAGCGTACAATCTGAAAGAATAAAAGCAGATTGATTCTAAATCAAGATCTATTTCGGCCTCACCCGGCTTGGCGTTGCACCGCACAACTAATTTCAACTCAACTATGTGCAGCTGACCATCTCAAGCATCTGCGTGATTCGATCCCAATCAATCTGCAGCAGAACCAGCCGAAAGCCGGAGGGAAGCCAGATAGCTGGAGTGGGCAGACCTCGACCAGTAAACAGCCAGAGAAATCGCGACAAGCTCATTGATCAACATGGCGCGGATGTAGGAAATCAATTCTATTTCACCTTGAGCCAGCAGCCATAATTGAACGATCAAGATCTTGACAACCCCAAGCCACAAGATCACTCGAAGCCAGGAAAGAGCCCTCAGTGACTTCTTGCTCGTAACAACAAACATGGCGACCAGAACCGTAAGCGAAAATGCAATTCCCATCAGATGCGGGAGGACCAGCTCATCGATGCCTTGGGATGGAAGCAGCCGCAACCCGGCCACAAAGAATGCTAAACAAACAGCCTGATGCACATAGACAATCCTCGTGAATAGGCCAAATCCCCAAGGCCTTGACTGACGAGGATTTGCAGCCATCAATTCGGACCGGAAATGGTAGGAACAGCAACGCTTCTGGATTCAGCTCCTCCACCGCCCTCACCAAACCAACGCGCCTCCAGCTGCTTAATCAGCACATAAAAAGGTGGCACCACTCCGAGCGACAGCACCGTGGCCACCAGCAGACCGCCGAAGATCACCGTGCCCAATGACTGCTGGCTGTTGGCACCGGCCGTGGTGGCCACCACCAAGGGCAGGAAGCCAGCCAACGAGGCAATGGCCGTCATCAGGATCGGCCGCATTCGGGATTCAGCAGCGGCCATAGCCGCCTCGACGACGCCCATGCCCTCCTCCAAATGCTGTTCGGCCACCTCCACAATCAAGATGCCGTTCTTGGCCGCCAGACCGATCAGGGTCACTAGCCCCACCTGGGCATAGATGTTGAGATCGATCGAGCGCAAGGCCAGGAACACCAGGGCACCCAGCATGGCCAGAGGCACCGTCATCAGAATGATCACGGGCGTGACATAGCTCTCGTACTGGGCCGAAAGCACCAGATAAACGATCAGGATGCCCAGACCAAATACCAACACGCTTGCGTTACCAGCAGAAAGCTGCAGCGAGGCCAGACCAGTGAATGCATAACCAATATTATTGAAATCGAGCCGCTTAAATATCTGCTGAATAGCCGTCAATGCCTGACCAGAGCTCTTGCCAACGGCCTCAGCGCCCTGTACCAAAATAGTGCGGTAAAGGTTGTAGTGGCTAATCACCGGAGGTGCACTGGTGAGGTCCGACGAGGCAAACTCACTGACCTGCACTAGTTTGTTGTCGCGATTGCGCACGTAGTAACTGAGCACATCCTCAAGTGTGCTACGGCCGGATGCCTCTGACTGCACGTAGATATTGCGCACCTGGCCATTTTCGTAGGTCAAGCCTGAGTAGTTGCCACCTGCGAGCACGGCAATTGTCTGCATTGCCTGCTGAAAGTCGATGTTCAGTGCACCCATGATCGAGCGATCGATCTTGAGCCCAAAGGCTGGGGCGCTGGGGATGAACTGGGTATAAAGGCTTGAAAACTGATCGGATGCAGTTCCAGCAGCTACAAGCTTTTGGGCTAATGCGTCGAGTTGGTTAAAGCTGTATGCGCCATTACTTAAGTCATTGAACTGAAAGTAGAAGCCACCCTGGGCCGAAAAACCAGGAATCGCCGGCGGCTGGGCTGCGACTACTAGACCACTACTAATCTTGGAAAGCTTGGCATTGAGTCGCTCCACAATTGCCGGAGCTTTCTGATCAGCTCCGCTGCGCTCCTCCAATGGCTTGAGGCCGAAGAAGAAAACACCCTGGTCTGGGCTGGAGCCGTTGAAGCCGTAGCCGCTAACCACCGAAGCTGCCGTGATATCAGGCTCCTCCTTGAGCACCTTGGCGATCTCGAGACCGGTCTGCTGGGTAAGACTGAGGGAGGCACCATTCTGTAGCTGGAAAATCCCCACCCCATATCCCTGATCTTCCTCCGGAATGAACGCCGAAGGCAGGGCGGAGAAGGCAAGAGCGGTCAGCACGATGCCGCCTGCCAGACCGGCGAAGACTAACTTGCGCTTGCGGATCAATACCTCCAGCAGACGGGCATAACGGCCCTGCAGCCAGGCAAAAAAGCTGTTGAAACGCTCAAAAATTAGGCCAAGCCTGCTGCCGGCGATACCGAACAGCACCACCCCGAACACGTAAGCACCGACACCAAAGGATGCGGCGCTGAAGCGCCCCAAGGCCAGGCCCACCACCACACCACCGATGGTCCAACCCCAACCCTTGGGCTTTGGAGGCTGCTCCGACTTGAGGATCAGGGCCGACATCATTGGCGAGAAGGTCAGGGCATTGAAGGTGGAGATGGCGATCGAAAAGGCGATCGTGAGGGCGAATTGCTTGTAGATGATGCCAATACCACCCGGGTAAAAAGCTACTGGCACAAATACCGCCATCAGCACGAGCGATGTAGCGATCAGAGCACCAGTTAGCTCACCCATACAGGCCATTGCCGCCTTGCGTGGACTCATGCCACTCTCAAGATTTTTAGAAACTGCCTCGATTACCACGATGGCGTCATCCACCACCAAGCCAGTGGCAAGCACCAAGCCCAGCAAGGTGAGCTGGTTTATGGAAAAGCCAAAAGCATTGATGAAGGCGAAAGTACCAATGAGTGAGATCGGGATCGCCAGGCTAGGCACCACAGTGGCTCGCCAATTCTGCAGAAACAGAAACAGAATCACAAGTACCAGCACAATTGCCAGGCCAAGGGCGTCGGTTACACCCTCAACCGCAGACTCAATAAACTGACCAATATTGTAAATCTGCTTAACCGCGATCCCCGGTGGAGCTGCCTGGGTAAATTGATCCATCACTGCCACCACAGCTTCTGATACATCCAGAGCGTTGCTCTCAGGGGTTTGGAACACCGCAACGGTGATAGACGGAAACCCGTCGAAACTCACCGCCTGCTGAGCAAAGGTATTAAACCCATAGGTAGCCTGGCCCACATCGCGGAGTCGCAGCAAATTACCCTGGGGTGACTTACCAACTATCAGGTCGTTAAGCTGATCTACCGACATCAAGTTGCCGTTGTCGGACACCAGGATCGGGTATGCGAACAGCTGATCTCCTCCTGCTGGCGGACCACCAATCAGGCCACCAATAGCGATGCTATTTTGACTCTTAACCGCACTGACGATTTGGTCGGCAGTCAGCTGGTTGGCAATGAGCTTGCTTGGATCAACAAACAGCCAGAAGGCGGGGTTACTACCTCCCAGCAGATTGACTTGAGCTACTCCGGGGACCCGCTCAAGCTGGTAGTAGAGCTGCTCATAAATCAAGCCATTGATATAGGAAGCATCAAATTGACCCTGGCTAGACGTGACCTGATAGGCAAGCAGAATCGAGGGTGTGCTCTGCATCACCGACACCCCAGTTGCCGAGACCTGTTGGGGCAACTGGGGCATGGCCAGGGAAACGCGGTTTTGAACGTTTACCTGGTCGATGTTGATATCAGTGCCTTCGTCAAAATAAACCTGAATGATGCTCTGACCGGTGTTTGAACTAGTTGACGAGATGTAGGCAGCACCCGGCACGCCATTGATCTGCTGCTCGAGCGGGTTGGTAACTGCCTGTTCAGTAACTATGGAATTAGCCCCGCCGTAATTGGACGTCACCTGAATAAGCGGTGGCGCAATATTCGGCAGGTTTTCAATTGGCAGACTGGGGATCGCAATGATTCCCATCAGCACGATCAGGATGCTGCAAACGGTCGTAAGAACAGGCCGCTTGATGAAATTATCGGAGAGTGACATATCTTTCTCAGTTGCTTCCGCTCGAGAGTTTCACCGGCATACCGGTACGCAACAGCGCCGTATTGGAAACCACAACCCTTTCTCCTTTCTGCAGGCCCGAGACCAGCGGGTAACGATTGCCCTCCAGCTCACCAAGCTGCACTGGGGTTTGCACCACGATCGGAGTAGCTGGCGGCAGGGCCTCAAGCTTCTGCTTCTGCGCCTCAGGGATTTGGGTGGAGGCGCGGATCTTGGCGAGCACCTGGCTGAGTTGCAGCACCCGATAAACAAAAGGCTGTTGGGCCTGCATCATCACTGCCTGGACAGGCACGGAAAGCTGGCGGGTGTTGCCGGTGACAATCAGGTTGCGCACGTACTGACCTGTTTTGAGCTGGCCGCTTGGGTTAGGGAAGGAGGCCTTAACTAGCACCGTGTTTGGCGAAGAACTACTACCGCTAACTCCGTAGTAAGGAGAAATAAACACCACCTTCCCCGTCGCAGCTAAAGGCGGGTTGCCCTGGGTCACCAGCTGCACGGTCTGGCCAAGCGCAACTCGCGATGAGCGAGTGGCGGGCACATCCATCAGGGTCCAAAGACTTGAGTTATCGACAATGCCGGTGATCGCCTGTCCTTGGCGCACGTAATCACCCAACTTCACCGTATCGAGATCGCCGATCTCACCACTGATCGGTGCCGTCACGAATTTGTAGCCCAAGGTGGCCGCATTGGCACGCACTTGGTCGCGGCTTTGAATTGCCTGGGTGACGTAGAAGTCGCGATCCTTGGTGGATACCGCTCCCTGCTCATTCAAAAAAATGTAACGCTCCGCATTAACCAGATTCTTACGGGCCTCGGCCTTGCTGGCATCCAGGTTTGCCGATTGCTGCACGTTGTCGAGCACCAAGATCGGCTGGCCCGCCTTCACCCGCTGGCCCTGGGTCGCCAGGATCTTCACCACTCGCCCATCAACCTCGGGGCGCAGTGCCACATCACTGGTGGAGCTGAGCTGGCTGATCACCTCAATCGAGGGGCTGAAATCAGCCTCGCCGATGGTCTCGACCTGAACCACCAGCGGTGGCCGGGAGGCCTGTTTGGTGGCACACCCCCCTGCGCACAACAGGCCGATAAGAGAGGTGACCGCAACCGCTCTGTTCACATCCACTGAGCACCGAAGCGCAAGTTACCGGACCCCGGCCTTTTTGGCCTGCTTCGCAAGTTGCACAGGAGCACCGTGGCGCAGATTGAGCAGACCAGCGGTGATCACCCGATCACCACCCTGAACAGCACCCTGACCAATGCGCTGCAGTGGATAGAGGGTTCCCTGCAGATCACCCAGCTGCACCGGAGTTTGCAAGGCAAACAGGGTGCCGCTCGGCAACCGGCGCAGCTCGGCTATGGGGGCCTTGCCTGGCCGCTGCTCCAGCTCAGCCAAGCTACCCACTAAATAGATGAAGGGCTGTCCTGCCAACCGGGTCACCGCGGTGAAGGGAACGGCCAACTCCTGGCGCCGATCCAGCACCAGCCGCGTGCGACTGCGCTGGCCATTGCGCAGGCTGCCCCGCGGATTAGCAAACGACGCCTTCACCAGCAGCGTCTGAGTTGGAGCGCTCACCCCCGGATCCACCGAGATCACCGGGCCCTCCGCCAGGGGCTGGGAGCTGGAGGCGGCCAGCAGCAGCACCCGCTGGCCCGGCCGAACACGATCGGCATAGGTGGCAGGTATGTCTATGCGGGCCAAGAGATTGTCGTTGCGGATCAAGCGGGTAATCGGCACGCCCGCAGCAATCACATCGCCCTGCTTGACGCGCAAATCCGCCACCGTGCCGCTGATCGGCGCCCGCAAATCCTTGAAGGCGAGGTCGGCCTCCTTGGCTACCAGGGCTTCGCGGGCAGCGATGTAGGCCTGGCGAAATTCATCCCGCTGCAGGGCACTGGCTGCACCCTGGCGAGCCAGATCCTGATATCGCTGGTAATTGAGGCGGTTGGTCTGCATCTGAGCGCGCAGGCTGGCCACCTCGGCCCTGAGCTGGGCCTGATCGAGCACCAGCAGCAGCTGCCCCTGGCGCACCCGATCTCCTTGAGCCACCAACAATCGCTGAATGCGGCCCCCCGCCTGGGCCGCCAGATCCACCTCCTCCTCAGCCTCCAGGGTGCTCACGGTGTCAAAACTGGCTTGAAATTCGGCAGTTTCCAGGCGCTGGCTCTGCACCACAGGTATTCGGGAGGCTGGCTGGCGGCCCTGCTGACAGCCCACAACCAGGGCAGAGGCCATCGCCGTGAAAAGCAAAAACTGGGAAGCAACAGGGCGGTGCATGGAAGTGATGGTGGCTCGGGCGCGCCGCGTGGCCGGAGCGTATCGCCGGCGGGCCGATGATGGACTCAGAACGGCGCTGCGGCGACCTCGTGAGCGACCTGTTCAGCCATCAACGCGACATCACCCTGGCCCGGGTCGCGCCCCTGGCCGACAGGCTGAGGCCCCGCAGCCTTGATGACTTCGTCGGTCAGGAGTCGATCCTCGGCGTAGGGCGCCTGCTACGCCGCGCCATCGCCGCAGATCGAGTCGGCAACCTGATCCTGCACGGCCCGCCGGGGGTGGGCAAAACCACCCTGGCCCGGATCATTGCTGGCAGCACCAGGGCCCACTTCAGCAGCCTCAATGCCGTACTTGCCGGCGTCAAGGATCTGCGGGCCGAGGTGGACGCGGCCCAGCAGCGCCTGGCGCACCATGGCCTGCGCACCACCCTGTTCATCGACGAGGTGCACCGTTTCAACAGTGCTCAACAAGATGCCCTGCTGCCCTGGGTAGAAAACGGCACGGTGAATCTGATCGGAGCCACCACCGAAAACCCCTTTTTCGAGGTGAACAAAGCCCTGGTAAGCCGTTCGCGATTGTTTCGCCTGCAACCGCTTGAGCCAGCACACCTGCGCCAGCTGCTGGAGCGGGCCCTGCGGGATCCGGAAGTGGGCTACGGCGGACGCTCGATTGACTTAGCCGCAGCAGCGGCCGACCACCTGGTTGATGTGGCCGGGGGCGATGCCCGCAGCCTGCTGAATGCCCTGGAGCTGGCGGTGGAGACCACTCCTCCCGGCGCTGATGGCTCGATCAGGATCGATCTGAGCATCGCCGAGGAGTCGATTCAGCAGCGGGCGGTGCTCTACGACAAGCAGGGGGATGCCCACTTCGACACGATCAGCGCCTTCATCAAATCCTTGCGCGGTTCCGATCCAGATGCGGCCCTTTTCTGGTTGGCCCGCATGGTGGAGGCGGGCGAAAATCCTCGCTTTATCTTCCGGCGCATGTTGATCGCTGCCGGGGAAGACATCGGCTTAGCCGATCCCCAGGCCGTGGTGGTAGTGGAAGCCTGCGCGGCCAGCTTCGAGCGAGTGGGATTGCCAGAGGGGCTTTACCCACTGGCCCAGGCAGCTCTCTATTTGGCGGGAGCGGAGAAGAGCAACAGCGTGCTGGGTTTCTTCGATGCCCTCAAAAGCGTGCGCAGCGCCAACCGCCAGCAGGTGCCCGCCCACCTGCGCGACGCCAACCGTGATGGCCAGGCTTTTGGCGATGGAGTGGGCTACCGCTACCCCCATGCCTACGCCGAGCACTGGGTAGCCCAGCAGTATTTGCCTGGCGCACTTCAAGGTGAGATCTTCTGGCAACCGGGCAGCCTGGGCTGGGAGGGCCAGAGGCGCGAGCGCCTGCAACAGCGGCGAGCCGCCCAGCTGGCAGCTGCCGCCGAGATGGCGGCGGATCAGGGCGACGTGCTTAGCAGCAGTCCGGAGGATCCCCAGCTGGAGCGCTGGCTGCAGCGGCAAGCCGCCGCCGAGGGAGAACGACTCGACACTCTGAGACGTCGGTTCTGGGATGGGGTGGGCTGGCGGCGCCACGACCGGGTGCTGGTGCTGGAAGCGAGGTCGTTGCTATGGGCCCTAGATCCCCTGGCCGCTACGCCCGAGGGCGGGGTAGTGATCACCGTGGCCCAGGCCTCCGACCTGGAGCGGCTGCAGGCCCAGCTAAAGGTGCTCGAAAGCCTGCGCCAACCCCAGCTGCTGCTGGTGCCTCCCCAAACCCCTACCGCCCTTAGCTCCCAGCTCGAACCGCAACTCGCACTTGACTCCGGGGCCCGCTTCGACTGGGTGATAGCGCGGCAACCCTGGCAGGGCCTCAGCGCCGAACAACTCGAGGCCTGGATCGGCCAGGCAGGCGCGCTGCTGGGCCACACCGGCCAATGGCGCCTGCTGTTCAGCACTCCCCAACTCGGACCAGCAGCAGGCCTGCGGGCCCTGATCGGCACGGCAGAAACATCCCTACAAACCCTGCTGGAGGAGCTAACCCACCTGGAGGGGCAGCGACTGATCCAGGCCCAGAGCACCGGCCTAATCAGCCAACGCAGCTTGATCGCCGCTGGATGGCAAGTGCAACAGGAGCAGTGGCAGGAATCACTCCAACTCGAGCTGACGGCCGAGCTGATCGAACGCTGGCTAGCACCGGCCAGCCCCTATCTCGAAGCGATGGCCGCACTCCGGGGCAAGCCCCTAGCCAGTGATGCCGTGCAAAGTCTCCAAGAGGCGTTCAGCCGTCTGCTGGGCCAGCCCCTGCCCCAGACCCTTGAGCACACCTTGGTACGGGCAAGACGAGTGGACGCACTGCAAACACTCCACAACCCATGAAAAAAGCCCCGGCGCTAGCCGGGGCATCTGGGGTGGCGATTCGCCTAAGGCGAGCCGAACACCAAGGCCATGCTCTCCAAAGGCCAGGCTCACCAGAGGCCGCGGATGGCCTCAGATTCAACTTGCTGAACCGGAGCAGGGGCCATTGTGCGCACTTCAGCCACGGCATCGGCCATCTGGTTGGCCTGAATGCAGGCCGGCAGAAACACGTACCAGGAGAGCAGAGAGGTGCACTGGGCGTCACCTTGGCAACGACCTTCAGCGCAGACGTTCTGGGCACCGGTGTAGGTGTTGCAGAAGTCGGCCAGGCGCATGTCGGTAGGCAAGGCATTCATGATGCCGGCCGAGGAGATCTGGCCGTCACGGGCATCGGCCACGATCGCTGAGCGCAGAGCCTGCACCGCAAAGGTGTTCATGCTCCAGTAGGGGAAGTAGCTGGTGGTTTGGTTCTTGAGGAACTTCACACCGGCATCCGAGTAGAGGAAGCGGGAGACGCCAACCAAGTCCACGTTGTAGGTCTTGTTCATGCCTTCACGCACCTCGGCAGCGGTCCAGCCGGAACGGCTAAGGCCCCCTTCCAGGCCCCGATCGGTGACTTCACCAGACTGCAGGAATGTATTAAAGGCGTCCTGGTTGGTGGACCACACGGCGCCGCCGGTGTTCCAACGAACGGGGAGATTGTTGTCGACTGCGGCAGACGCTGGCAGCGCCACCGCCGATAGGGCCGTACCCACAAAAAGGCCGGCCAGCAAACGTTTGATCACGACAAACATGGCATCAGTTCATTTCGAACGTAGCCATGCCATGCGGCGTGTCACCAAAGAGGTAAGTCTGCAGGGAACATCGACACAGAAACAAAAGGTTTTTGCTGTATTTCAGGAGCAAATCTGCGTTTTTAGAATGATCATGCGCCCTTTGGGCCCCGTTCTTTCTTCAGGCTGCCTCTTCAGGCTGTCTTGGCGACTGCAACATCAATCCTGCGCAACCCTCACCAACCGCCGCCCAGCGCCAACCCTGCTGCAGAGCGCTGCTGTGATCCGGCTTGGCTCCATCACTGAGATTCTGCAAGCTGCCGCTGCTGTGGTCGTAACACCACTGAGCCAGTTCTGCGGCCAGGGTGCGATGGCGCCACTTGATAGCCGCTTCCTTCAACACCCAGCTGTTGAGGACCGCTCGCCGTAGCTCCGCCCCAGTCAAATCCCGCAACTGCGCCTGTTCAGTCTCTGGATAAAACCGCCGCATCAATCCAGCTGGCTCAATAGGTCGAGCAGTGGATTCGAGGTCGACTCCGATGGGGGAGCCGGAGTAGCCAATCAGCAAGCCAGCGCCGCTATGGCTGAGACTGACCCATCCCAGACCATCCCCTAACAGTGGAGGGTGGCCGGGCGGACTATGGAGAGGCACCGAGGCACCAGCGCATCCCAACACCTCAGCCAACTGCTGCCGGAGCAGCGCCCGGCTCTGGAAGTAGCGACTTCGCTGCCGATCAGGCAGGGCCAAGCCCCAACTGCGTTCAGCCATAGATAAATAACCGAGGTCACCCCCCTCCAGAGAACGCAGCCATAGCTGGGGAGCTGGGCGCTGCGGCAGATCCAAGCTGCTGCCTAGGCTCACTTGTGAGTTCGGTTGGATGTTCAATGACCCTGCAGATCGGCGATCCCGCCCCTGATTTCACCTTGCCAGACCAAGACGGAACGGCGGTGAAGCTTTCCCAGTTCAAGGGCCAACGGGTGGTGGTCTACTTCTATCCCAAGGACGACACCCCGGGTTGTACCAAAGAAGCTTGCAATTTCCGCGACCAGTGGGGAGCGTTCGAAAAGCAAGCCATCACCGTGCTCGGCATCAGCAAAGACGGCGCCAGCAGCCACACCAAATTCATTGCCAAATATGACCTTCCCTTCACCTTGCTAAGCGACGTCGAGCCCTGCGCAGTGGCCGAGGCCTATGGGAGCTATGGGCTCAAGAAATTCATGGGCAAGGAATACATGGGCATGATGCGCCACACCTTCGTGGTGGATGCGGAAGGAAAGATCGAAAAGATCTACACAAAGGTGAAGTCCGAAACCATGGCGGACGACATCCTTAGCGATCTGGGCTTGGCCTGAGTGCAGCCAAGGCCTCAAGGGCCAGATCCGGAGCCAGCTGCAGCGGCATGGGGCTAACTAGCAGCTGCTGCAGCAATGGTTTCAGCAGGGAGCCATCTCCTCCCGTGAGCCAAAAACTGCAGCCAGGACAGCTGGTTTGAGCTTCACGCCCAGCCGCGGCCAGAGCGGCCGCCAGACCTCGCAAAACCCCAGCGGCCATAGCTTCTGAGGTGGAGCGAGGCCAGAGGTCCAAAGGCAGGTCCAAGGGCAGGTCCAAGCCAGGCAGTCCTGCAGTTTCAGAAGCCAGGGCCCGCAACTGCAAGGCCGCTCCGGCTAGCAAGCGTCCTCCCCCAAATCGGCCCTCGCTGGTGACCAGGGTGAGGCTCAAGGCGGTGCCGCCGTCAGCCACCAGTACGGGACCAGAGGCAAGGCACCAGGCCCGCCAACCCACCAGAGCACGATCCACCCCCAGCCAGCCAGGCTGCTCCAACAAGGGCACATCTTTCAAGTGCAGACGCCGCTCCAGCGGCAGTGGAGCAGAGGCGGGCACAGGGCCCACCGCAGCCCAAGCAACCAGCCCCTCAAGCTGTCCCACACCGGCTGGAGCACTCCACGTCCGCAGGCAGCCCAACGCCCCCTCTGCCCAATGCCATCGGCTGTTGCCGATCAGCAGCCAACGGCCTTCGCTCAGATGCCCTCGCCCATCAATCCCGGCAGATGAATGCCACATTCCTGTTGGAGACCACCGAAACGCGTCGCTCGGCCGATGACATCGCCTAGATCGGGAGCACTGGAGTGCCAGTCGCCCACCGTGGAATAACCCTGCTCAAACAGCGGGTGTTGGGGCAATTTGTGCTCTTCCATGTAGTAGTAAACATCCCGTTTACTCCAGGAGAGAAGGGGCCGCAGCGACCAGCGCTGACGCACCGCATCTAGCGGTTCCATGGCCTTGCGGTGATCGGTCTGGCTGCCGCGCACACCACTGGCCCAACAGGTCACCGCCAGCTCAGTGAGGGCCCGGTCGAGGGGTTCCACCTTGCGGATGCGGTGATAGAGCTCCAGATCTGCGCCCTGGTCGGTTTCCCAAAGGCGGCCGTGCAGAGCTTCCATCCGGGCCGGGCTAATGGCCGACTGGGCCACCACTAATTGGAGCTGGAGCTGCTCTACCAGGCCCTCGGCGTATTGATAGGTCTCCGGCGGCAGATAGCCCGTATCAACCCAGACCACGGGTATGGGCCGGCCGGTATTGGCGGTCAGCTCACTGGCCATGTGCAGCAGAACTGCCGACTGGATGCCAAAACTGGTTGTTAAAGCAAATCCTGCCCCGAAGGTGTTCTGTGCCCAGCTCAGGCGCTCTTGGGCCGGCAAGGGTGCAAGCAGTGCCCTAGCAGCTTCCAGATCGATCGGCCGTCCGGCGCCATCGGGTGAAAGGGCTGGGACTTGGTCCATCTGCATCAAACCATCATCGCCCTTTGAGTAAGTCGCTGGTTAGGGTTCAAAAGCAGGTGCCGGCGAAAGACCACCAAAGCAATGCTGAATCCTGAGGCGGCGCGATCGCAGGCTGCGGTGACCCCGCCAACCGCACCGGTGGTGATCGTGGGAGGGGGCTTTGGTGGGCTCTACACCGCCCTCGCCCTGGCAGAGCGCCGCCAACATCCACCAATCCTGCTGATCGAACCCAACGATCGCTTCCTGTTTCTGCCCCTGCTTTACGAGCTGCTGAGCGGCGAACTGCGCAGCTGGGAAATCGCACCTCGCTACGACAGCTTGCTGGCCGGCAAAGGGGTGGCCTGGCTGCAGGACCGGGTTGTGCGCATCGACGCCAAGTCTTCACAGGTCCATACCGCTACCGGCCGCTGCCTGCACTTCAGCCGCCTGGTGCTGGCCACGGGTGCCCAGGCCAATGACTTCGGCATCCCCGGCGTAGCTGAATACAGCCTCGGTTTTCGCACCTTGGCAGACGTGGAACGGCTGCAGCTGCTAATCCAGACCTTGAAGGAGCGGTCCCGGCCCCTGCAGCGCTTGGCCGTGGTGGGAGCTGGTGCCAGCGGGGTGGAATTGGCCTGCAAGCTGGCCGACCAGTTGCAGGGGAGCACGATTGTGGACCTGATTGAGCAGGGCCCCGGACTGCTGCCCCAGGCCAAGGCCTTCAACAGAGAGCAGGCTGAGCAGGCCCTGCAACGCCGGGATGTGAGGCTGCGAACCCACACCCGCGTCGAGGCAGTGCAAGCAGGTGGATTGACGCTGCTGGGGCCAGCCGGCTCGGAACAGCTGAAGGTTGATGGGGTTATCTGGACTGCAGGCCTGCGCTTTCAATCGCTTGAATGCCAGCCGCCAATTTCCGTCGACCGACTTGGACGACTGAGCTGCGAGCCCACCCTGCAGCTGGTCGATCACCCCCACCTATTTGCCCTAGGCGACATCGCCCAGCAGGAGTTACCCCTGCCAGCCACGGCCCAAGTGGCCTTCCAACAAGCTGAGTGCCTGGCCGCCAACCTGATGCATTCCCTCGCAGGCGAACCCCTCGATCCCTTCAACTACAACGACCTCGGCGAAATGATGAGCCTGGGCCGAGGCGAAGCAAGCCTCGTTGGCGGCGGATTCACCCTGGCGGGAGCGGCGGCATTTCAGATCCGCAAACTGGCCTACCTGGCCCGCTTACCTGGCAAATCGCATCAGTTAAAAGTGGTCGCCGGCTGGCTAGCGGACTGGCCCCGGTGACCCTGCCGAGAGCCCAAGCTTGTGGTGGGCAAGGCCCGCCCATGATCAAATCCTTAATCGCTCTCTATCTGTGGTGAAACAAGGCCTGTGGTGAAACAAGGCGGCCTGGCGGGGCGCACGGCCGGCTTGCGACCCGCCCAAAAAAGACGCCTGGAACGCCTCTGTCACCGCCGCCATCCGGACGACCAGGTAGCCGAATTTCTCTGCTTGCAGCGGCTTGCCAGTGAAAGCCGTGAGCTGGAGCTGCCGCTCACCCTGGTGGTGGATAGCCGGGGCCTGTGCCGGCTGCTCTGGGTGGGGCCGCTGGAGCAATCGGGCCGGCTGCTGGAGCGCCTGCCCGGCTCGGAGCGCCGCCAGGGTTCCGAGCTGCGGCTGATCACCTGCTGCGGCCGAACCAAACAACTCGAAGCCGGCCGCCAGGAGGGAATCGTGGGGCTGGATATAGCGCCCATCTTTTGGCTGCGCTTCGGCGACAGGGCGGGGGCGGGGGGCCAATGGCCCGCCCAACTGTTGGTGGCCCACCCCGACGCCGCCGAACCCTGGGCAAGCGAAGCGACTGAAGATCTAGCCGAGTTGTGCGGCCGCGATCCCCTCAGCCTCACCCAGCCGAATGCACCCAGTGATAGCACCTTTGGCGCCAACCAAGACGGCCCTGAACAGGTGCTGCTGCTAGCCCTCACCCCCGGCGACCGCGGCCGGGCCCAGCGCCTGATCGCCGAACTGGAGGGACTCGTAAGCAGCGCCGGTGCTGTGCCGGTGGGAGTGGTGGAGCAGCGCCGCAGCCAGGTTGCTCCCCAGACCCTCTGGGGTGAGGGGAAAGTGGGTGAAGCGGCCCTGGAGGCCCGGCGGCTCGGCGCCACCCTGGTAGTGACAGACCGGGAGCTCACACCGGTGCAAGCCCGCAATCTGGAGCGGCTCCTGGATCTGCCGGTGAGCGACCGCAGTGAACTGATTCTCGACATCTTTGCCCAACGGGCCGCCAGCGCCGCCGGACGACTCCAGGTGGAGCTAGCCCAACTGCGCTACAGGCTGCCCCGACTCACCGGCCGCGGCCGCAGCCTGTCGCGGCAGGGGGGAGGCATCGGCACCAGGGGGCCGGGCGAAACCCAACTGGAAAAAGATCGTCGCGCCATCGCCCGCCGGATTGAGCGGTTGCAGCGGGAGGTGAGCCAGCTGGGCGAACACCGGGCCCGGTTGCGTCGCAGCCGCCAGGGACTGCGGCGACTGGCCCTAGTGGGTTACACCAACGCCGGCAAAAGTTCCCTGCTCAACGCCTTAACCAGGGCCAGCGAGGGCCGCGCCGTACTGGCCGAAAACAAGCTGTTCGCCACCCTTGATCCCACCACCCGACGACTTGAATTGCCGGAACCAGTGCTGCTCACTGACACGGTTGGCTTCATCCGCGATTTGCCCCCGCCCCTGTTGGAAGCCTTCCGCTCAACCCTGGAGGAAACCCTTGAAGCTGAGGGCCTGTTGATCGTGGTTGATCTGGCCGACCCGGCCTGGCCCGAGCAGTGGCGCACCGTCAACACCATCCTCGATTCCCTTGGAGCAACCGCCCCCAGGCGCCTAATCGCCAATCAAATCGACCGCTGCCCAGCCGGGGAGGTGGAGCGAGCCAGGGCGCTAGCCCCAACGGCCCTGTTCATTTCCGCCACCGCCTGCCTGGGCCTGCAGCACCTGCGCCAGGAGTTGCGCAGCTGGCCCGAGTCAGCGCCTGAGGACGAAAACACCACATCTGCGCGCTGACTTGTGGCACGATCAGCACTTGCTTTCTTCCTCCCTTTCAGCCTCTATGGCCCTCCAACTCGGCGATACCGTTCCCGATTTCACCCAGGATTCCCAGCTGGGGCCGATCAATCTCTACGACTTCGGCGCTGACAGCTGGGTTGTGCTGTTCTCCCACCCGGCCGACTACACCCCTGTTTGCACCACAGAATTGGGAGAGGTATCCCGGCTGCGCCCTGAATGGGAAAAGCGCAACGTCAAAACCATCGCCCTGAGTGTGGATTCCGCCGAAAGCCACAACGGCTGGATCTGCGATATCAACGAAACCCAGAACACAACAGTTGATTATCCGATCCTTGCGGATGCGGACAAAAAGGTGAGCGACCTTTACGGGATGATTCACCCCAACTCCCTTAATAATCTGACTGTGCGTTCGGTGTTCATCATCGATCCCAACAAGAAACTGCGCCTGCAGATCACCTACCCCGCCAGCACAGGTCGCAACTTCCACGAAATCCTGCGGGTGATTGATTCACTGCAGCTCACCGACAACCACTCCGTGGCCACCCCGGTGAATTGGAAAGACGGCGACGATTGCGTAGTAGTGCCATCGATCTCCACCGAAGATGCCCGCGCCAAGTTTGCCAAGGGCGTCACTGAGATCAAGCCCTACCTGCGCATGACCCCCCAGCCCAACAAGTGAGTTTGGGCTGATGCGGGTGTTGGGGTTGATGAGCGGCACAAGCGCCGATGGCGTGGATGCCGTCCTGGCCAGCTTCAGCGGGCCGCCCCAACGTCCGCGCTGGAGGCTGGAAAATCACCACTTCAACCCTTACCCCGCCGAGCTCCAACGCCAGATAATTGGCGTTGGCCAAGGCCAATCGTTCGCTAGCTCAACGCTGCTCGAATTGGCGGAAGCCGTGACCGAGCAGCAAGCTCTCGCAGCCAGAGCATGCGATCCCCAGGGCAGGGCCCAATTAGTTGGCTGCCACGGCCAGACCCTCTGGCATCGCCCGCCCCAGGCTGGCCAGCGGGGTGCCAGCTGGCAACTACTTCAAGGGCCACTGCTGGCGGAACTGCTGGCTACGCCGGTGGTATTTGATTTCCGCAGTGCCGATCTGGCCCTTGGCGGCCAGGGAGCACCGCTTGTCCCGCCTGCAGACCAGGCCCTACTGGGTCGTTGCGGCGGCTGGCGGGCGGTACTGAATCTGGGGGGCATTGCCAACCTCACCCTGATCCCACCGGCCCAGGGCCCCGAAAGTTGCCTACCAGTGCGGGGCTGGGACTGTGGTCCCGCAAATACCCTGCTGGACCTGGCAACCATGCACTTCAGTGGCGGCCAGCAGAGCTATGACGCTGATGGGGCCTGGGCCCGCCAGGGACAGATCGACGAAGCCCTCATTAAACGCTGGTTAGCTGAGCCCTATTTCCAGTGCCCACCGCCGAAGTCCACCGGTCGAGAGCTATTCGGCCAGGCAGACCTGGAGCGAAGGCTGGCCGAACTCAAGGGGCGAGACGCGGCGGACGCCCTAGCCACCCTGACCGGCTTCAGTGCCGCAGTTGTAGCCCAGGAGTTGGGCCATGGACCCCAAGCGATCGAGCTGCTGGTGGCTGGCGGGGGCTGCCGCAACAGCCTGCTAGTAGAACAACTGCAACGCCGCTGCCGCGGCCTGATCGTGCGGCCGCTGGTGGAATTTGGCATCGGCGAGGCAGAGAGAGAGGCCTTGGCCTTCGCCCTGCTGGCCTGGTGGCACGCCCTGGGGCATCAGGGAAACCTGCCCTCAGTCACCGGCGCGAGCGGCGGCGCGGTGCTGGGGCTTTGCGCCCGTCCTCAGTCAGGTCGGTGCAACCGAACCCTGCGGGGAGCTCCCCGCAGGCGCTGGGGTTTCTGGGCCTGACTGGCCTCCAGTCCCTGACGAAAAAGCTCAGCCTGGAATCCCGCCTGAACCGGGGAAGCCTGGCTGGCTTGGGCCTGCTGCAGCCGCTCCACACCTTGCTGGATCAGCACCTTGGCCATGTTGCTCACCGTACGGGACTCGGCATCCGCGAATTCAGCCAACTGTTGGCAGAGCTGCTCGGGCAACACCACCTGAATGCGAGGTGATTTGGACTTGCCACTCGAGGAGGTCTGCCGGGTGGCCACGGAGTTGCGAAGCAGGCGTGGGGCAGGACTGGAGCTTGCAATCTCCAGCCCATACCCCTCAGATACAGACCAGTGTACAGAGATGCACAAGGGTAGTATCCAAGACTATGCTGAAGGCAACTATCCCATCGGAGGTGCACACCGTGCCCCGTTCCTCCACCCCACGCGCCTCAACCCCTGCCTCAGCTGCCCAGGAACGCAAACGCCGGACAGCCGAACGCAGCGATGTGCTCGTCTCCGCAGTAATCAGCACCTACCTGCTCACCCACCTGCATCACGTTCTGCAGCGGGCCGAATACGGCGCCCAGCAGGAGGGAAGAGGCGCACTTGCAGCCAACTACGCCGAGCTGCGCAAAGTGCTTTGCCTAGATGCCCGCAGCATGGAAGATGCCTCCGCCTGTGGCACACCAGAGCAAGGCGAAAACCAGCTAGCCGCCTGAAGCGATCCGTCTTAAAGTTCAGATAATTTGCTGCTTGCAATGACCGCCAGCAACGTCGACGCCCTAAGAGACGAAACTTTACAAACTCTGCATGCCAGCAATGCTGCTGAGCTCTACGCCCAAATCAGTGCCGACCACGACCTAACCCAAGCGCTATTCCGCCAGGCCCTACAGGATCCTTCTGGGGCCATTAGCCGAATCATTGAGCTGGGTCAGCAGTTCGGCTTGCCGGTCAGCGCCCAAGAGATCCGCACCTACGTTTCCAGCCTGGATGACAGCGTCAGCAAGCAGTGGCTGGTGAAGGCTCGCGGGGGGCTCTGAGTTGGTGCGGCGCTGTTGTCGCTGATCGCGATCACCACCTGCCCAGCTGAAAAAGAGCCAATAACTCACAAGCGCCAGACCAGCTGCGACAACCAGAGCTGCCACCTGCTCAAGGCGTTTGATCATGGCCGTCCCACAGGCAGGTGAGACGAGTCTGCACCAGATGATTACCTAGCCGACCCCCGGCAGACAGGTCGCCAGGGATGATGGACCTGGTCCCTAGACCCTTCTCCGTGCTCCGCCTCGAACGCCTCGGCAAGATTTATCCCACAGGCGAGGTGCTGCGGGATGTCACCTGGGAGGTGAGGCCGGGGGACCGCATTGGCTTGGTGGGCGTCAACGGAGCTGGCAAGTCCACCCAGATGAAGATCATTGCCGGGCTGGAAGAGCCCAGCAGTGGCCTGGTTGTGAAGCAAGGCGAACCCCGCATTGCCTACCTGCAACAGGAATTCGACGTCGATCCAGCCCGCACGGTGCGAGAGGAGCTGTTCCAGGCCTTCGGCGAAGCAGCTGAAGTGCTGATTCGCCAGCACCAGCTGGAGCACGAAATGGCCAGCGAGCAGGCCGCCAGCGACCCCGACCATCTTGACGGGCTAATCCACGAGCTAGGCCGGCTGCACAGCCGTTTCGAGGCGTTGCACGGCTACGAGCTCGACGCCCGCATCGACAAACTGCTGCCCACCATTGGCTTCAGTCCCGAGGGGGCCGAACAGCTGGTGGGGGATTATTCCGGCGGCTGGCAGATGCGCATCGCCCTCGGCAAAATCCTCCTCCAGGAACCGGATCTGCTGCTGCTCGACGAGCCCACCAACCATCTGGACGTTGAAACGATTCAGTGGCTCGAGGGCTATCTGGTCGAACAAACCGCGGCCCTAGTGGTGATCAGCCACGACCGCACCTTCTTGGATCGGGTCTGCAACCAGATAGTGGAAACCGAACGGGGGGTATCGCGCACCTACCTGGGCAACTACAGCCAGCACTTAGAGCAGAAAGTCCTGGAGCGCGAAGCAACTCAGGCCGCATTTGATCGGCAACAAAAGGAGCTTGGAGCCCAGCAGGCCTACATCGACCGCTTTCGGGCCAGTGCTACCCGCTCCACCCAGGCCAAAAGCCGGGAGAAACTGTTGGAGAAAGTTGAGCGGGTTGAAGCTCCGCTCGAAGGTGTCGGCGGGCCGCGATTCCGCTTTCCCGAAGCACCACGCTCTGGGCGCCTGGTGGCAGACATCAAAAATCTGACCCACAGCTACGGCGAGCAGATTCTGTTTTTGGGTGCTGAGCTGGAGGTGGAACGGGGTGACCGCATCGCCTTTGTCGGGCCTAACGGCGCCGGTAAATCAACCCTGCTGCGGCTCATCATGGGCAGCGAAAAGCCCGAGGACGGCTGCGCCAGCCTCGGGGAGCACAACGTGATAGCGAACTACTTCGAGCAGAACCAGGCCGAAGCCCTAGACCTCTCCAAAACCGTGATCAACACGATCTTCGAGGTGGTGCCCGACTGGACTCAGACCCAAGTGCGCTCGCTGCTAGGCAGCTTCTGCTTCAGCAACGAAAGCGTATTCAAGGAGGCCGGCAAGCTCTCTGGAGGAGAGAAAGCCAGGCTGGCGCTGGCATTAATGCTGCTCAGCCCCTGCAACCTCCTAGTTCTGGATGAGCCCACTAATCACCTTGATATTCCAGCCAAGCAGATGCTGGAAGACGCGCTGATCGACTATGAGGGGGCGGCCTTGCTGGTGAGTCACGACCGCTATTTCATCTCCAGGGTGGCCAACCGGATCGTGGAGATTCGGGATGGCCAACTGGTGCTCTACCGCGGCGATTATTCCTATTACCTCACCAAGAAAGAAGAGGAAGCTGGCCTGGCCCGGCAGGCCGAAGAAGCAGAACGCAAAGCGGCAAAACAGGCAGCCAACAAAGCCAAGCAGGCGTCTCGAAAATCCCAGTCAAAATCCAGCTGAGCAGCCCGGCCCCCAGCCCCTACCTCGGCAAGTACACAGAACTTCACCGCCGCTTAGGCAGGAAGACTCATTTCACTAGCCGCCTTGGTTTGGTGTGCATAGGCTGACAAGTAGTCGCCACCGCAGGAGATCATGGGTAACGCACACATGGGCCCCAACGCCCAGGGCACCAGCTATCAAGTCGCCGGCTATCAGGAGACTGGCGGCCAAAGCGACGCTTTGGAGGTGTATTTCGAATGCATCACCACCTGCTCCCTAGACGACGGCGCCTGCGTGACGCGCTGCGTTGAAGAGCTGCGTGAACAGCCCTGAGCCCAGATATCGGCCATCCCACCACCGCGTAACAGCAAATCAGCACAGGCAAGGCACCCTGTCGCAACCGCTACGCAAGCGAATGAAACAGTTTGTAGCGTTACGGGGTCAAACAGATACCTGTGGTGCGTGCCATGTCTGAACCACTCGCCCTCAGTCTCGGCCAGCAGTTTGAGCTGGAGCGCATGAACCGGGCTATTGAAGCCACCGCCGATCCCCAGACTCTGCGAGGCATTGCCAAGCAGCTACTCCAGGCCTGGCATAGCCAAAAGGCGGCAACCCAGTGGGTGATGCGTCAGCAACTCGGCGCACCAACCCAAGTTTCACCAAGCCTGGGCAGTCCGTGGGGGCAAGAGGCCTAGGGGGCTGGGGCTAATTGGGCTGGAATAACGGTTAACTGCATCAATTTTCCGGCCCTATTCACCCGAAGCGCCAAGCTTCCCCCCACCCCTGCCCTCTCCACCGCTGTCACCAGCTGGGAGGGGCTAGCAATGGGCTGATCACCCACCGCAACGATTACATCGCCCTTTTGCAGGCCTGCCCGGGCCGCCGGTGAGGAAGCCTGTATCGCCATCACCCGCACGCCTTGATTCAGCCCAGTGCCATCACCGGCACGAACCCCGTCGAGACTTACGCCGATAACTGGGTGGCTGACGCGACCAGAGGTAAGCAATTGTCGGGCAATATCCCGGGCCCGGTTAATTGGAATGGCAAATCCCAAGCCTGCCCCAGGCCCGGTACGCACCAAGGTGTTAATACCGATCACCTCGCCATCAGCATTTAGCAGTGGTCCGCCTGAATTGCCCGGGTTAATTGCTGCATCGGTCTGAATCAGATCCAAGCGCTTGTCTGTGATGCCCAGCTTGCTGGCGTTGCGGTTGAGATTGCTGATGATCCCCATGGTCACGGTGTTGTCCAACCCGTACGGGTTGCCTACGGCAATTGCCCACTCGCCCACTTGCAGGCTGTCGGAGTTGCCCAAGGGCGCTACTGGCCAGGGGCCATTGCCCGCCAACCTCACGACCGCCAGATCCGTGCGGCGATCAAGACCGACCACCGTGCCCTCAACCCGACGACCGCCCTGCAGCCCCACGGTCACCCGGTCTGATTTCTCCACCACGTGGGCATTAGTCAAAATTAGGCCCTCAGCCTGAAAAATAAATCCGCTTCCCTGACCCCGCTCTGTGCGCTGAGAGGGCTGCTGTTGCAGCTGGGGCATGCCAAAAAATTGTCGAAACAGAGGGTCGTTGAGCAGGCCACTGGGCAAACCTCCCGAAGCACCACCTGAGGCGGCCACGGTCCGTTCCGTGTCAATGGTCACCACCGCGGGTCCAGCGCGGCGGACGGCCGCCGCTACAAACGACTGGCGGTTCGAGCTGACTGAAGCTGCACTCTGGGCAAGGGCGGCAGCGGCTGGCCAGGGGGCCGGGGGCGCCAGCAGAGCCATAACCACTAACCCCGAGCCCAGCCAGGGCAAGGCCCGCAAATCAGCCATCACCACAAGATCCAACTAGTAAAACCGTAAGCAAGCAGCCAGCGGCTGCCTAGATCGTGATTTCCCTCCCAGTTCGGGCGCCACGGGCGGCCCAAATCAGCCCTATTGTTAATAAATATTCTTTTAATTCCATGGACACTGGGCGACTGCTAATTGCTTTTCTCGCCTTCGGTGCCGCCTGCAGCACCCTGTGGGCCTGGATGGTTGCCAATACCGGAGATGTTGCAGTCGTTGATCCCCAAACGGCTCGCTCCAGGCAATGATGGAACCGCGACACGCAACCACCCATCTGAGGCCAGCTTTACGGCCATGAACACTGTGTTCTCCCAGCTTTTACCCCTGGTCTACGGGGCCTGCTTCGTATTACTGCTATGGCAAGCCTTCAAGGTGATGGGTCAGGGATTCCGAGCCATTCCCCGTCCAGGTGATCGAGATGCTGAGGGTGCGCCTTCAGCACAAGTACCCGAAATCAGGTCCAATCTCGACCGCACCGGGCGACTCACCATCCATCCGGAGCTGCTTGATTCAGATGGTCAGATCACCCAGGAAGACCTGTTGACCGTGCGCTTCAGCGGCGACAACGAGCAAGCGGCTTACCCAGGTGACCTCAGCTGAATAGGCTCTCCGTTGAGCAAGCGTTTTTCAGCGGAGACAGAAGGTGGATCAACGGACCCGAATAGTGGCTGCAGTGCTGACAAGTCTCAAGCTGCCACCTCGTTTTCGCCTCAAGCTGATCAAGGAAGATCCGATTCGGCTGGAGTTGAGCATCACTCCCGCCTACGGCAGGGATCCAATTTTGGTAGGTCTGGTTGAATCTCAGGATCTCGTTGCCCGTCGCGACCGAGAGGGGCGCATCCCCCGAGACCTGCAAGGCACCTGGGACTGGACTGTTCGCCACGGCAAGGTGAGCACTGGGGGCTGGAATCCTTACCTGAAGGAGGCCTTGCAAACCATGTTTGAAACCGGCCTGCCGGCGATCGTTTACGAGGAGCTCACTGGCGAGGCCTACCACCCGGTAGATGGCATTCGCCACGTGCGCTGATTCCACCAGGAAAGCCCTCTGCCAACGCCCCCGCTCCCGATTGACGGCCTGCTGGCGCCGCTGCTCGAAGCCTGCAGGCCCGGAGCCACCGTGCTGCTCCAGGCACCCCCTGGAGCAGGTAAAACGACCCGGGTGCCCCTAGCTCTGCTGTCAGGACTGAACCTGGAGCCGGGCAAGCCGGGTGACGCATCTGGCCGCATCTGGATGCTGGAACCCCGTCGCCTGGCAGCCAAAGCGGCAGCCCAAAGGCTGGCGGCCGAGCTCGGTGAGCCCCTCGGCCAGCAAGTTGGCTACAGCGTGCGGCTCGAATCCTGCATCTCAGCCGCCACCCGCCTGGAGGTGCTAACAGACGGCCTGTTTCTGCGGCGCTTGCAGGCAAACCCCGGCCTTGATCGGGTGGAGTGCCTGATCTTTGACGAATTCCATGAGCGCGGCGCCGACACCGACCTATCCCTTGCCCTGGTGCGTCAGGCCAGGGAGCTGCTGAGGCCAGAGCTGCGGCTGGTGCTGATGTCTGCCACCCTCAACCTGGCCCCTCTGGCGGAGCAGTTGCCTGGGGCCACGGTGCTGACTAGCGAAGGGCGTTGCTACCCGGTGGCAATCAGCCACCAGCCACCGCGACCAGGCGAAAGGCTGGCGCAACAGGTGGTGCGCGCCCTTGAGCAGCACTGGCTAGAGCAGCGCGGCGACGGCGAAACGGTGCTGGTTTTCCTCCCAGGGCTAAAGGAGATCCAGGACTGCAGCAGGGCGATCGCCGCCACCGACTGGGGAAAGTCCACCCATGGGGTCGTGGAGTGCGTTCCCCTGCACGGCAACCTGCCCCTGGAGACCCAAGGCCGCGCTATTGGCCCGGCCAGCAGCGCCGCGGGCAAGGTGGTGCTCGCCACTTCCATCGCTGAGAGTTCCCTCACCTTGGCTGGGGTAACGCTGGTGCTCGACAGTGGTCTGAGCCGCCGCAACCGCTTCGATCCGGGCAGTGGTCTTGATGGCCTCGTCACCGTGCCCGCCAGCCAAGCCAGCGCTGAGCAACGGGCCGGACGGGCCGGGCGCCTGGGGCCAGGTCGCTGCCTGCGCCTTTGGTCGCCCGCTGAACAGCAGCGCCGTCCCGCTTTCGATCCACCGGAGTTGCTCGAGGTAGATCCCCTGCCCCTGGCCTTGCAACTGGCCCAGTGGGGCGATCCCCTTGGCAGGGACCTGCACTGGATCGACCCACCAGCACCTGCACACCTGCAGGAGGCCCGTCTGCAGCTCGACCAGCTTGGTGCCCTAGCCGCCAGCGGGCGGCTGAACAGCCACGGGCAGCACCTGGCCCAACTGGGGGTGCATCCGCGCCTCGCCCAGCTGCTACTGCTGGGCGAGCAACTAGGCCAACTGGAGCTGGCCTGCGGCCTGGCGGTGCTGCTAAGCGAGCGCGATCCGCTCAACCGTCAGGAGGCCGGCAGTGACCTGCTGCGGCGACTTGACTGGCTAGGGGTAGACCGCCCTGGCGATAGCTCCCAGCGCCGGCTGCGTCAGCTGCAAAGCCAGCTGCACCGCCAGGTCAGGCAACTAGGTGGTCAGGGTTCCAGCCCTACAGCTGCAATGCCTGTTGGCCGATCAGTAACCCTGTCAGAAGCGGCGGCCGCGCTAATTGCCGCCGCCTATCCGGAGCGGCTGGCCCTAGCCAGATCAGGCAAGCCCGGCCGCTACCTCCTCAGTGGCGGCCGCGGCGCCGTGCTCCATGCAGACGATCCCCTAGTGGCCTGCCCTGCTCTGGCCGTTGCCCAGCTGGATGGCCAAGGCCAGGACGCTCGCATCCAGCTAGCGATCCCCCTTGATATCAGCCAACTGCGGCAACTGGCGGAGCATCCCGGCGGGCAAGGCCAGGTCGCAGTGGAGGCGCGCTGGGATGGAGAAGGTCAACGGGTGCGCTGCGAGCGCTCCCTGCGACTAGGGGCGCTGGTACTTGAGCGCCGCAGCTGGGGCGAAGCCGAACCGGCCTTGATTCGCAGCGCCCTGGTAGAGGGCCTGCGGCAGCTGGGACTGGAAGCTCTGCCATGGGATCCCGTTAGCCGCCAACTCCAGCAACGCCTCAGCCTGGCCCACCAGCACCTAGGCGACCCATGGCCCGACTGCAGCCCCCAGCTGCTATTTGAACAGCTAGATGAATGGCTCGGCCCCCACCTCAACGGCCTCCGCAGCCGCGACGACCTGCAGGGACTACCCCTAGGCGAAGCCCTCTGGGGCGACGCCCCCTGGAGCTTGCGTCCCCAACTCGATCAGCTGCTGCCAGTGGCCCTGACCGTCCCCTCTGGCCGCCAGGTCAAGCTCGACTACAGCAGCGGCCAGCCCGTGCTGGCAGTAAAACTGCAGGAGCTATTCGGCGCTCGCACAAACCCAATGGTGCTCTCAGGCCAGCTAGCCGTGACCGTGCACCTGCTCACACCGGCCGGCCGGCCAGCGGCGATCACCCAGGATCTGGCGGGCTTCTGGGAGCGCAGCTATCCGGAGGTGCGCAAGGAGCTGCGCGGGCGCTACCCCCGTCACCCCTGGCCAGAAGACCCGTGCCAAGCCCAGGCGACGGCACTTACCAAAGCGAGGCTGCAACAGGGGAATCATCGAGCCTGAGGAGCATGGGCCGATAAGGCACCTGCCTGCCCCAAACTGGATCTTTCCGGCAAGGCTGCCTTGGCCCGCTTTTACGTCAACAACCGTCGTGATGGCTCGCGCCTGCTTAGCAGCGCCCTAGTGATCTGCGTCGCAGGCCTGATTCGCTTTGATCATCCGATTGGGCGATCGGTAGCGCTGGTAGCAGGCCTGGTGAGCCTCTACTGGTGGATCTGCTACCGGCAGATCCAACCGTGACTGCGGCCGGGGATTTTTCAGGCATACCGCGCTATGGCGTCACAGAACTGAATTGCGCGGTGGCATCGCTGCTGGAGCGAGGCTTTGCACCTCGATTTCTGCTTGACGCAACCGTGAGCCGGCCCCAGCTCAAAAAGGGACATCTCTGGATGACCCTGGTCGACGAGCAGGCATCAATTTCAGCAGTGGTTTGGGCCTCCCAACTGGCGAAGCTGACCTTCGTTCCCGAAGACGGAGATGGGGTCGTAGTGGTGGGCAAGCTCAATTTCTGGAGCAGCCGGGCAAGCCTCTGCGTTCAGGCACTCGACATCAGGCCGAGCCTGAGTTCGGTCCTGCGTCAGTTCGAACAGGTGCGGGAGCGGCTGGCCCTCGAAGGGTTATTGGATCAAGACCGCAAGCGCCCCCTACCAGCTTTCCCAAGGCGCATTGCCCTGCTCACGAGTTGTCCGAGTTCTGCGTTGGCCGACATGCTGCGCACCAGCGCCGAGCGCTGGCCAGCGACAGCAGTAGTCGTGGTGCCAATACCCGTACAAGGCCCCGTACACGAAGCCATCTGCCGGACCCTGGGACAGTTGAGCTCCCAAGTGGAGCAGTTGGGCATCGATGCGATCGTGATCGGCCGAGGCGGAGGCAGCCGCGAAGACCTAGCCGTGTTTGATAACGAAGAGCTGGTGCGATGTTTAGCCGCCTGCCCTGTGCCCGTAGTCAGTGGCATTGGCCACGAAGATGACACCACCGTTGCCGACCTGGTAGCGGACTACAGGGCCGCCACCCCCACCGCTGCCCTGGTGGCCCTATTGCCAGATCGCCGCGTAGCGGTTCAGACATTGCAGCAGCAGGGGAGACACCTACAGCAACTCGTCCAGCTGAGGCTGCAAGGAGAGCGTCAGCAACTCACTCGGTATCGGGAGCGCCTAGCGGGGGTGCATCCACTCGCCCTAGTGACCTGTCGTCGCCAGTCCCTGGGGCATGCGCAGCAGCTGCTGCAGGCACTTTCGCCCGCACACCAGCTCAAGAGGGGCTTCTGCTTGCTGCGCAATGGCAAAGGGCTTGTGGTGCGCTCCGTGCAGCAACTAGAACAAGGGGGCGAAGTCATAGCCCAACTCACAGATGGGCAGGCGAGCGCCGTGGTGCGCGAAATTCTGCATCAAGCTCCTGAGGCGAAGCTCTGAACGATGCCTAAAGCAAAGGCCACAAGCAAAACCAAAGAAAATGAAAGCTTCGAAAGCGTTGGCACCGATCTCTCATACAACGAAGCCCACACCGCCCTGCAGCTGGCCTTATCAGCCCTGCAAGCCACGGACCTAGATGTCGAAGCAATGACAGGTCTATACCGTCAAGCCCGCGCCTATTTGGATCGCTGTGAGGCGGTACTCGCCCATGTGGAACAGGAAGTAATGCTGTGGCAGGAAGGAGATATCGCCGTAGTCCCCTTTAATGAGCCCAACTAGAATCAACTCAAATCATGGCAGCTAATTCCGACACCAGCCCTAGCAACAGCAGCACTGGCATCAGCACCATCGCCATTCAGGGGAATTCGGCCTTGAAATGGCTGTATCTAGCCTTAGCGATCAGCGGGGCTGTACTTCCCTGGCTAGCAAACGTTGACTTCATCAGGCAATACGGATCAAGCTTCGACATAGGCATGTTTGTGCATCTTGCAAATGCAAATCCAGCCGCAAGCTCCCTATCAAGGGACCTGGCAATAGGAGCAACGGCGGTGGTGATTTGGATCGTGCAGGAGAGCAAGCGGCTGCAAATGCGAGGGCTGCCTTGGGTACTGCTCAGCTGCGTAACGCTTGCTTTCGCATGTGGAGCCCCACTATTTTTGTATTTACGAGAGCGCCGTTTGGAGGAATTAGCACGCGGGCAAAAGCCCACACCTACCGGCCAGGAATTAGAAATAAAGAATTAGCAGCAAGCTCAAGGAGATGGATTTTCCTCGTTGACGACTTGTACATCGATGGTGACGTTACTGACATCAAACTGCTCACCAGACTCGGAACCCGACGCAGAAGCGGAAAAAGCGCTGCCACAGGCTGGGCAAAATTCCTTCTCCATGGAGGCAAAACCACAGGATTCACAGGTACGCAGCCTGCTTTGAATCACCTGCCAAGCCACGAAGCCAGCCGCTCCCAGTAATAGGGGCAAAAACACCAAGAGCAAGGTTATGCCTCCGAGCAGATCGAGTACAAAGCGCCCTGCCGGACCGGGAGCGAGGAGCAGCAAAAGCGCCAACAGCAACCAGAGCCAGGTACGTGATCGCGGCATCAGCTGATTTCAATTGGGGCAGATACATCCATCCTGACGCGCTGGCGCCGGTCCAGGACGACACACAAGCACTGACCGTAGTAAAGGATGACACCAACCAACCAAACCCAAAGACTCAACAACAACACACCCCCCACCAGCCCATAGGCCTGAAAGCGCACCCCTACCGCCAACAGAATGCGCCCAAGCACCAAATTAAGGATGGTGAGGGTTGAACCTATTAATAGCGCCCCTGGGAACAGAGGCTGCCAAGCGACACGACGCGAGGGCAATACCCACAACAACAACATGGCCAAGGCAATAGAAATCAGCAACGAAATCAGTAAGTCAAGTATTGATGAAACTGGACGCTGCAAATCACGAGCCACAGGCAGAATCTCCAGGACACGGGCCCACAAGCTGGCCGAGCCAAGCAGACGCATACTGGTGAAAGCCTGATCGACCACAATAAAAAGGGCGAATAATGACACAAGGCCAAAAGCCTTGATACGTAATCGCACATAGCGAACTACCAAACGCTTCCATGGCAAATCCTCAAGCCCTGCTGGGCGATTCCACCAAAGCCGATCAGCGCCACGCTGCAAAGTGAGATAGGCATTGCTTGCCGTTAAAATCAATACAACGGCACCAAGAATCCCAGCACCAAATCCTTGCCTTAAAAAAGCTGACAATGTTGAAGAAAAAATCGGCATCGCCGAATTGGGCAAGATTTCCGAAACAACTACCAATAACCTCTCAACCAAACCCTCATCCCCGCCAAGCAGCCTAGCCGCAATGGAAAGTGCTATCAAAAGCACAGGGAATAAAGACTGAAGACTGTGATATGCGAAAGCAGCACTGAGGTCAACGCAGTCGAGCTTAAGCCACAATCTATAAGCCAACCAAAAGGGCAGCAGTCTATACCTCTGGCCACCATCCCATCTACGCAGGTCCCAGAGAGCTCGTGAACGCACTACCCAGCCACCATCTGGAACTAGATGGACACTAGCCGCAGCCGCTGTAATTAGGGCCTCCTGAATAAGGTCAGAACAGTTGCAGCGCAATGGATGTGAGCAGTTTCTGGCGGTAAAATGTACGCAAATGGGCCCATTTGCGCCCAAAAGCCGCCCAAAGTTTTCCGCATGTATCGGC
>NZ_JAGQBD010000007.1:0-89392 GCF_024345455.1 Cyanobium sp. T1G-Tous | reverse complement strand
TGCTTTTTGGCGGTGGTGAGCTCGTAATCAGAGAAGCCGAGCTGCTTGCCACCCATTACCTCAGTCCTGGTCAGCGATTACAGGGCCATTGTCCCGCGAATGGCACTGGTTCTCCAGAGTCTCCCTAGACCAGCAGCAGTTGTGACACCGCGCAGCTGGCGTTGCAGATCTTCGTTGCTACGAACTGCGCGCAAGAAATCTTCAACCATGGCTTCGTGGAGCTTTTAAATTAATTTAGGGCCCAAGGTGCAGTGCGAGCACCAGCTTGTGTTCTGCAATACCTGTGGAGGGAGGGGAGAGCTGTAATTCTCATTGAAACGGAATAAACTTTGGCATTTGATCCGCGTCAAATCAAAAAATTGCCTTTGATTAGGTTTTCAGCTGCAAGGCTCAGGCGTCTTCGCAAGGTGCGTGGCGTCTTTATGCAGGTCCTAGTGCTTTGTGCTGTCAAAGTTGCAGTTCATTTTTGTGGTCTTGAGCGAATAAGCGTTAATCAATTGTTTTCGGCTATGGTTGCATCGACTATTTTTTTGTTGGGCTTTTTGTTGAATGGTGTGCTTACCGACTTTAAAGAAAGTGAGAAAATACCTGCTGAATTAGCGACCTCTCTTCAGACGCTCAATTTGGAAATCCAGGCGATTCAGATCTATCACCCTGAGGCTCAGATTGCTCCAGCCCTCTCCGCGGTAACTGGCCTTGGCCAGTCTTTGCTGGATTGGTTGAAGGAGCGGATCAGTACTGAGCAAATGCTGGCGTGCCACACTCAAGCTCATGCAGCGGTGGTGGGTGCTGCGCTGCAGATCAAGGGTGATGCGTCTACTTTGAGGGGAAGGCTTATGCAGGATTTAGCAGTAGTTCTTGCAAAGGTTAATCGGGTCCAAGCCATACGAGATACATCATTTGTGCCGCTTGTCTATTGGATGGCAGACATAGCCGCAGTGCTCCTCTTTGCGGGTTTGGTAATGGCAAAAGCTGAAAACCTTCCCGAGTCTGTATTTTTTCTTGCAGTAATTTCCTTTATTGTAATTTTGTTGTTGCGCTTGATCGACGATATTGATAATCCTTTCGGCCTGTCTGACATAAATTCGGCAGAGGACGTGTCGATCGAATTGTTGGAAAAGGCGGTTGATCGCCTTAGGGTTGCCTCTAAGTAAATTTGTTGGTTTGATGTTGCTCAGGCGGCCATTGCATAGAATATTCCACATGTTGTGGGAAAGGAATTTCGATGTTGTTATTGCGGAAGGCCTGCCAAATCGCCTGGTTCACCTCGCTACAGATGCCCACGTTATCCATCGGGTTGGCAATCCAGAAGCGCAGGCCGTAATTAATGGCGTAGTCGCCATAGTTCAGCAGTAGGGCTTTCGGGGCTGGCTGGGGAAGCACCCTTGCCACTTCCAGAGCTGTGGCCTCGAGCAGGGCAATCACTTCTGCTGGGTTGTGGTGATAGGCGGCGCCAATGCTTACCTGGCTGCGGCGCATGCGGTCGCTAGCGGTGTAGGTGGTGGCCGCCTCGGTGAAGAAGGTCTGGTTGGGGATCAGTAGTTCGGCATTGTCACGATCACGCCAAAGCAAGGTGGCACGCAGTCCAAGACTTCGAACTTCGCAGGGATCGCCGTCGAGCATCAGCACTTCGCCTGGACGTACGGATCCTTCAAACAGCAGCCAGATGCCACTTACAAAGTTGGAAAATACCTCCTTGATGCCAAAGCCCAGGCCTACCGATAGGCCGCCCGCCACGGCAATTAATGCTGTGGTGTTGATGCCTAGGTGCATGGCTACGCCCACCAGCCCCAGGCTCACCACCAGGTAGCGCAGCATCAGCTCCATGGCCTTGCGGCTGCCGTCGCTCAGGCCCAGGCTGCGCTGGGCCAGCCAGGCCACACCGGCCGCCGGTGGTCCGCAGCCCACCAGCACCAGATAGATCACCACCAGGGCGTTGAACAGCTTGCCGAAGCTCACCGACACCCCCAGCACCTCGCCCAGCTGGATCACGGCGATGTCGTTGAAGTTGTCGACCTCCCGGATCAGCAGCAGGGCAGATCCCATCAGGTAGGCCGGCCGCAGCAGCCGGGATTCGAGTTGATGCAGCCGCTGGGGTAGCAGGCTGATTCCGTACCAGCCCAGCCATTGCAGCCCCAGCAGGCTCGCTAGCCCCTGGGGCAGTCCCAGGGCGGCCAGGGCCCCGCAGCCCAAGGCCAGGGCCAATATCCCCACGGGGGTATAGGCGAGCAGCGGCAGCGCCGGCAGCCAGCGGCGGCGCCGCGCCCGTCGGGTGAGCAGCACCACGGCGATCACCAGGCCCAGCTGCAGCAGCACAGTGGGCCGTTCCAGGTAGCCCAGCCAGCCGAAGATCTCCAGCAGCAGCTCTTTCATGGGCGTGCCTGCAGGATCTTGATCAGCTCGGTGCTGGCGCCCTCGGGGCTGCTCTCCCCGAACACCAGCTCGGTCAGCAGGGTCTGCACGCGGGGAAGGCGGGGGTCATTTGTGTGCACCAGGGTCACCAGGCTGTTGGCCTGGAGGCCCTGGTTGGCGGCGGCCACCATGGCGGCCAGCACCTGGGAGCTCTGCACCGGCACGGTGACGAAGCGATTGGCGGGTAGCACCGTCTGGGATCCCAGGGTGAGGGTGCGCTGGGTGAGCGGGTTGACGTTGTAGAGGCTGAAGGCCAGGGCGCGGCGACGCCCCGCCGCGCTCGAGCTGCGGCCCAGGGCCAGCACCCGCAGCCGGTTGATCGGGCTGGCCAGGTGACCTTCCCCATCCGGCAGAGGGGCCACCCCGAGGGCGCTCCCCATCACCCGGCGCAGCTGGGGCAGCACGGTGCTGCGACAGGGGATCCAGTCGAGCCGGCCGGCCTTGAATTCGGCTTCGGCTGTTGGCTGGTCGGGGAAGAAGGTGACCCGCTGCTGGTTGCTGGCGTTCTGCATCCAGGCCAGCCAGCCCGTCAGGGCCTGGCGATCGGCCGGGTTGAGCGAGTGTCCCAGCACGGCTTGGTCCATGGCGGGAAGGGCTCCGGTGCTGCCCACGATCCAGAACAGGTAATAGACGTCCAGCGACAGGCCCATGGGGTGACCGTTGGCACTGGCATTGAGCAGCTCCTGCAAGGTCGCCGGCGGTTCGCTCAGGCGCTGGCGGTTGAAGCAGCTCAACTGGGTCTGCACCAGCAAAGGCAAGCCTGCCAGTTGCCCATCCGGGCTGCGCAACCGCCTCACCTCTTCTTCGTTGAAGATGGCCAGTTGGTCCTTGCGGATGGGGAATGGATCCACCAGGCCGGCCTGTCGCAAGCGCAGGGCCGTGTCGCCATTCACCAGCAGCAGATCCGGGGCGAGTCCACTCCGGCTGCGCCGGCGCATGACCTCCACCATCTCATCTTCGGGGTAAATGCCGAATTGAAAATGGGTGTCGGGGTGGATCTGGCGGAATCGCGCTCCCACCTTTACCAATTGATCCTGAAATTGCTCTTTCAGCTCCGCGGTGATGAGCTGGTCTTTGTTGGCTCCGATCGCCACGTAAACCACGTTGGGCCACTCACGGCCCAGGGTGCAGCCCCCGAGGGGGGCGAGCAGGGCCAGGCCGCCCAGCAGGCTGAGCAGGCGGTCGCGCCGGCGTTGGGATTTATGAGCGGCAGGAGGCGGGGCCATGGATGGCACGAGCTAACCCATCATCCCGCTGCGGTGGCTCTTTGCGACCATGGCCCCCCAGCCCCAGCTACGCCGTGACCGACGCCTTGCCCAAGACCTACGACCCGGCGGGCACGGAAAGCCGCTGGCAGCAAGCCTGGGAGAGCAGCGGCGCCTTCCACCCGGATCCCGCCGCCCCCGGCGAGCCCTTCAGCGTGGTGATCCCGCCGCCGAACGTGACCGGCAGCCTGCACATGGGCCATGCCTTCAACACGGCCCTGATCGATACGATCGTGCGCTTCCAGCGCTTGCGCGGCAAAAACGTTCTGTGCTTGCCCGGCACTGATCACGCCTCGATCGCCGTGCAGACGATCCTTGAGAAGCAGCTCAAAGCCGAAGGCAAACGCAAAGAAGACTTAGGCCGCGAAGCTTTTCTGGAGCAGGCCTGGGCCTGGAAGACCGAGAGCGGCGGCACGATCGTGGGCCAGCTGCGGCGCCTGGGCTACTCGGTGGACTGGCAGCGCGAGCGCTTCACCCTCGACGCCGGCTGCAGCGCCGCCGTGATCGAGGCCTTTAACCGCCTGCACGAGCAGGGGCTGATCTACCGGGGCGAATACCTGGTGAATTGGTGCCCCGCCTCGGGATCTGCGGTGAGCGATCTGGAGGTGGAGATGAAGGAGGTGGACGGCCATCTCTGGCACTTCCGCTATCCACTCACGACCGGCAACGGCTTCCTGGAAGTGGCCACCACCCGTCCCGAAACCCTGCTGGGGGATACGGCCGTGGCGGTGAATCCCAAGGATCCGCGCTACGCCGAGCTAGTGGGCCAGACCCTGACCCTGCCCCTGGTGGGCCGCGAGATCCCGATCGTGGCTGACGACCACGTGGATGCGGAGTTCGGTACCGGCTGCGTGAAAGTCACCCCGGCCCACGATCCCAACGACTTCGCGATCGGCCAGCGCCACAACCTGCCGCTGATCACGGTGATGGCCAAGGACGGCTCGATGAACGAGGCCGCCGGCCGCTTCCAGGGCCTCGATCGTTTCGAGGCCCGCCAGGCCGTGGTGGCTGCCATGGAGGAAGGCGGTTTCCTGGTGAAGGTGGAGGACTACCGCCACAGCGTGCCCTTCTCAGATCGCGGCAAGGTGCCGGTGGAGCCGCTGCTCTCCACCCAGTGGTTTGTGAAAACTGAGCCGCTGGCGGCCCGCTGCCGGGAGGCCCTCGAGAACGCCGATCCCCGTTTCGTGCCGGAGCGCTGGAGCAAGGTGTACCGCGACTGGCTCACTGACATCCGCGACTGGTGCATCTCCCGCCAGTTGTGGTGGGGCCACCGCATCCCCGCCTGGTTTGTGGTGAGCGAAACCGGCGGTGCCATCACCGACACCACGCCCTATGTGGTGGCCCGTGATGAGTCAGAAGCCATGGCGAAGGCCGAATCCATCTACGGCACTGGCACCCACGCCCATCCCGTGGTGCTGGAGCAGGACCCCGACGCCCTCGATACCTGGTTTTCCAGCGGCCTCTGGCCCTTCTCAACCCTGGGCTGGCCTCATGCCGATGCTGCCGACCTGGAGCGCTGGTATCCCACCAGCGTGCTGGTGACGGGCTTCGACATCATCTTCTTCTGGGTGGCCCGGATGACGATGATGGCCGGCGCCCTGATGAGTGGCCGGGAAGGTTCTGGAACCCCTTGGATTCCATTCAGAGACGTGTACATCCACGGACTAGTGCGGGATGAACAGAACCGCAAGATGAGCAAGTCCTCTGGCAACGGCATCGACCCGCTGCTGCTGATTGAGCGCTATGGCGCCGATGCCCTGCGCTTTGCCCTAGTGCGTGAGGTGGCGGGGGCCGGCCAGGACATTCGCCTCGACTACGACCGCAAATCCGACACCTCTGCCACGGTGGAGGCCTCGCGCAACTTCGCCAACAAGCTCTGGAACGTCACCCGTTTCGCCTTGATGAACCTGGGGGGCGAGATGCCCGCTTCGCTGGGCGAGCCGGATCCGGCGGCGCTGCAGCTGGCGGATCGCTGGATCCTGTCGCGGCTGGCGCGAGTCAACCTTGATACGGCTGAGCGCTATGGCAACTACGGCCTGGGCGAGGCGGCCAAGGGGCTTTATGAGTTCGCCTGGAACGAGGTGTGCGATTGGTATGTGGAGCTGATCAAGCGGCGGCTCAACCCAGGTGAAAACCCGAGCCCAGCAGCCCTTGCCGACCAGCGCACCGCCCGCGCCGTGTTGGCCAAGGTTCTTGGCGAGTTGCTGGTGATGCTGCATCCGCTGATGCCGCACCTGAGTGAGGAGCTTTGGCACGGCCTCACTGGCCAGCCAGAGAGCAGCTTTCTGGCCCTGCAGAGCTGGCCGGCGCTTGATCAGGCCGCTCTAAACGGCCAGCTTGAAGCCCAGTTTGCCGAGCTGATCGAGGCGATTCGGGTGGTGCGCAACCTGCGGGCTTTGGCGGGGCTCAAGCCCAATCAGAGCGCGCCGGTGTCGTTTGTGACTGGCCGCGCTGAGCTGGCAGCCCTGCTGCAGGAGGCCAGCCCTGACATCACCGCCCTCACCCGAGCCGAGAGCGTGGCGGTGCTCGATCCCGCCGCCACCGCCGCCAGCTCTGCCGCGCGGGCCCTGGCCGGCGTGAGTGGTGAGCTGCAGGTGCTGCTGCCCATCGAGGGCCTAGTGGATCTCGATGCCTTGCGCGGCCGCCTGGAGAAGGACATCGCCAAGGCAGATAGGGAGATCAAGGGCCTGGCGGGTCGCCTTGCCAATCCCAACTTTGCAGATAAGGCCCCACCTGAGGTGGTGCTGGAGTGCAAGGCAAACCTGGCCGAAGCCGAAGCCCAGGCGGCCCTGGCCCGCAGGCGCCTGGGGGATTTGGGCTGATCTGGCCTAGTCGCAGCCTCCCGTGAGTCGATGCAGGGCGCTGTAGTCGAGGTCGTCTAGGCCGGCTGCGGTGGATCGCTCCAGCAGCTGGGCCAGGCCGCTGAGCCCCTCGCTGTTTATTCCTGCGTCAGCTGCAGCGAGTAAAAACAGTTGCAGGTCCTTGCGTAGATGGGCGGTGGGGAAGTTGGGGTTGACGTAGTCGTCGGCTAGTTCCTTGGCCAGCTTCTTGTCGAAGGTGGGGGCGTAGAGGGCGCTGGCCCGCAGGATCGCCATGAATTTCTCCACATCCACGCCCGCCCTCTGCACCAGGTGCAGGCTGAGGCTGAAGCTATGGGTGAGGCTGGCAATCAATTGATTGAGGGCCAGCTTGGTAGTGAGGGCGGCCCCCACCGGCCCCAGGTGGTGGGGGCCGCCGCCCAGGTGGGCGAGCACGGGCCGGGCCCGCTCCAGGGCCGCGGCGCTGCCGCCGACCATCAGCTGTAAGCAGCCGGAGAGAGCTTCTGGCTTGCTGCCCAGCACCGGCGTCTCCAGCAGCTCGGCACCAAGCTCAGCCAAGCCAGTTGCCAAAGCCTCGCTTTCCCCAGGGGCGATCGTGGCCACTTGCAGCACAAGCTTGCCCGCCAGGGCCATGCCGGCCTGCTCCAGCAGAACGGAGCTGGTGGTGGGGCCGTCGTTGAGCACGGTGATCACCAGCTCGCCGGCGGCTACGGCCTCAGCGGGGCTGGCGGCGGCCCGGGCGCCCAGGGCCAGCAGGGGCTTGCAGCGCTTGGGGTTGCGGTTCCACACCGTGAGCCGGTGGCCGCAGGCCAGCAGCCGCTCGCTGATCGCGCCGCCCAGCAGTCCGGTGCCCAGCAGGCTGATCTCCATTGGCAGGATGGGGTGGCGGCGCTCAAGCTACCGGGGGCAGGCTCAGGGCCTGGGCTCAGGCGCTCGCCACCAGTCGGCCGTCCTCCAGGCTCACCACTCGGTCAGCGATGTCAATGATCTTGTTGTCGTGGGTCACCATCACGATCGCCGCCCGCTGCTCGTCGGCCAGGCGCCGGAACAGCTCCACAGCCATCCGGCCCGAATCCTTGTCGAGGGCGGCAGTGGGCTCATCGGCCAGTAGCAGCTGGGGCTGGGGCGCCAGGGCACGGGCGATCGCCACCCGCTGCTTCTGGCCGCCGGAGAGCTTCTCGGGGTAGTAGCCGATTCGCTCGGCCAGGTCCATCTCGGCCAGCATGAGCGCGCAGCGTTCGTCCATCGCCGGCCGGCCTCGCTCCAGCCAGTTGGGGTGTACCTCCAGGCCTACCCGCACGTTTTCGAGCGCATTGAGATAGGGCAGCAGGTTGTGGGCCTGGAAGATGAAACCCACCTGGCGACGCAGCCGGGTGAGGGTGGTCCGATCAGCGTGCAGAAGCTCCGATCCCAGGATGCGCAGGCTGCCGCACTGGGCCGCCCGCAACCCGCCCAGCATGGTGAGCAGAGTGGTTTTGCCCGAACCTGAGGGGCCGGTGAGGATCAGGATCTCGCCTGGCTGCACGGTCAGGCTGATGTCGTGGAGCACCGGCTTGGCCGCACCAGCCTCCACGAAGGCGTGGTCGAGGTGCTCGACCGTAATCAGGGGTGTGATTGGTGGCGTGATTGGTGGCGCCATAGTCAGAAGATGTCGGCTGGATCAAGGCGGCGCAGCTTGGCGGTAGCCAGCCAGCCCGACACGCCGCACACCCCCAGGGTGAAGGCAAACACCAGCACCGCTCGGCCGGCGCTCATCACCACCATCAGTGAGGTGGAGCGGGCCAGGAAGCCGTAGAGCCCCAGCGAGAGCAACAGGCTGGGGGCGAAGGCCAGCAGGGCCAGGATCAGCGACTCCTGCAGGATGATTCCCACCACGAAGCCGTCGTCGTAGCCAATCGCCTTGAGGGTGGCGTACTCCGTTAGGTGATCGCTCACGTCGGAGTAGAGGATCTGATAAACAATGATGCCGCTTACCACCAGACCAACCAGCACTCCCAGGCCGAAGATCAGGCCGAAGGAGCTGTTGCGGCGCCAGTAAGCCTCCTCGGCGGCGGCTAGCTCCTCAATTGTGAATACCTTCACCGAGGGATCGAGGAAGGTGGCCAGGGTGGTCTTCACCCGCAGCGGGTCTACGCCTGGCTGCAGTTGAATCACGCCCATCTGGATGTCGTCGGCGCTCTGGTTGGGGAAATAGTTTTTGAAGTTGGTGGCCGATGTCACCAGGTTGATATCGGCAGCGAAGGTGAGCCCCAGCGAGAAAAGACCGGTCACCACCGACCGCACGCCGCCCAGCTCGGTCTCGTAGCTGCCCTCGCGCCGCACTGTGGCAGCCACCGGACCGGCGTTGGCCTTGGATCGCACATCGAATAGCAGGGCATCGCCGCGTTGCAGCAGCAGCCGATCGTTGGCCAGCTCGGGCAGTCGCAGAGCCGGGTTCTCCGGCGCGATGCCGAAGACCAGCGCCTGTTTCTGCTGGCGGGTGTCGCTGTTGAGCCACTGGCTCAGGCCCAAATACAGCGGTGTCACGGCCTTCACCCCTTCCACCCCTAGGGCCTGGGTGAGACGGGCACGGGGAAAGTTCACCTGCTCACCCAGGTAGAGGTAGCGGCCGCTAACCATCACCAATTCGCCGTTGATCTGCTGGATCGGGCGCTTCTGGCTGTCGTAGAGGCCGCCGGAGAGCCCTAGCTGGAAGAACACCAGCACGTTGGCGAAGCTGACCCCGGCGATGGCGGCGGCCAGGCGCATTGGCCGGTGGATCGCCTGGCGCCAGGCCAGGGGCGTGCGGCGCAGCACCAAGGGCAAAGGTGGCAGGCGCGGGATCTTTTGGCTCATCGTGGGCTCGGCTGCGACAGGCCGCTCTGTTCGCGCCGCTGCTGGTCCACCAGCTGCTCCAACCGCTGGCGCTGCTCGCGCTGCTGCTCGGGCGTGAGTGGCTCGAACAGCACGTTCACCTGCAGGTAGTTGATGGCGCTGGCCATCGCGGCCGCCTCCGGCCCCAGGCCGATCTTCACCTCGAATACCCGCCGGTCGAGGTTTTCGCCTGCTTGACCGCTGAACACGCTCTGGCGGCTCACCTGGCGGGCGATCTCCACCACCTTGCCCTCCATCTGTTTGTTGGGGAAGCCGTCGGCGCTGATCACCGCCCGCTGGCCCAGGGTGATGCCGCCCCGGTCGGTCTGGTACACCTCGGCGATGACCCCCATGCGACTGCTGTCGCCCAACTCGAGAATGCCCTCATCTCCCACCTTGTCGCCCGGGTAGGCATTGATCTTGAACACCGTGCCGCCGAAGGGCGCACGGATCGTGGCCTTGGCCAGTTCGGCCTGATCGCGGGCCAGGGTCGCCCGCGATTCGTCCCGTTCGGCTCGCAGGGTGGCCTCGTCGCTGAGGGCCTGCTCCAGGTTGGCCCGGCTGGTGCTTTCGATCGTGATCCGCCGGTCGCGCACCTCGGCGCTGCTGGCCCCTTGGGCGTAGAGCTGGCTGTAGCGCCGCAGCTCCACCGTCGCCTGGGTCAGCTCGGCCCGGTAGCGGCTGATCACGCTGGCCTGGGCCGTCACCTTGCGCTCCGCGACCTGCACCGCCGCCTGGGCTTCCCGCACGCTGCGATCGAGGCTCTGGGCGCTGTCCATCACCGCCAGCACCTGGCCTTTGCTCACCTGCTGGCCCTCCTTCACCCGCAGCTCGCGCACGGCATCGTTGCTGAGCGAGGCCGGCACCGACAGCTTCACCACCCGATCGAGCGGCTCCACCCTCCCTAGGGCGGCGATCCGCCGCGGCAGTGGTTGCTGCTGCTGGGTCCGTTCAGCCTGGTGCCGCTGGTTCTGCCGCACCGCCAGCCCGATCCCCACACCGGCCAGGGCCAGGGCTGCCAGGCCGGGCACCAGCCAGCGGGGCCACGGTCGACTCGGTGCACCCGAGGGGCGGATTGCCATGGCAGCTTCTCTTTCTTTACCCGTTGTAGAGCGGGTGGCGGCCGCCGACTAGGACCAGCCGACCCACGCTTCACGCTGCAGGATGGCTGTCGCAGCTTCCGTTCATCCATGCCCATCCCCGGCGACTGGCTGGATCCTGAGACGACAGCCAAGTTGCTTGACCTCCTGCGCTCCCCTGCAGGTGCCCTGGCCTTTGTGCCCCTTTACGCGCTCTGGGTAACCCTGTTGCTGCCGGGGGTATGGGCTTCGATGCTGGCTGGCGCCCTGTATGGCACCTGGTGGGGCAGCTTGATCGTGTTTGTAGGGGCCTGCCTGGGGGCCGAGGCCGCTTTCCTGCTCGGCCGCACCTGGATGCGCAATTGGGCCCGCCGGCGGCTGGCGGTGGTGCCGAAGCTGCTGGCGATCGAGCAGGCGGTGAGCCGGGAGGGGCTGAAGTTGGTGCTGCTCACCCGCCTCTCACCGGCCTTTCCCTTCTCCCTGCTCAATTTCGCCTATGGCCTCAGTGAGGTGAGCCTGCGCGACTACACCATTGGCTTGATCGGCATCCTGCCCGGCACGATCCTGTTTTGCGGCCTGGGCGCCTTGGCCGGCGATGTGGCCCGCTTCGGCGAAGTGCTCTCCGGCCAGGCCGATGCCGGCACCTGGGCCCTGCGGATTGTGGGCCTGCTGGCCACCGTGGTCTCGGTGTGGGTGGCTGGCAAGGCGGCGCAGCGGGCACTTCAAGTTAAGGATTGATTGTGATTAGAGGGGCTTTGTGATGAGCTATGCGGTGCACTTGTTGCCTTTACGACATTACTGCCAATTTTGCCTAAATTCCTAACCAGGCCATAAACAGCGGGGGCTGGTGCTCAAGCCACGGTGATGTCAGACCGAATTTGTCTGATCCATGGGCTCCCGCCCCCAAGGCCAAATCCAGCGTCAATTTCGAAGTCCCGGCATCTGCCCGCAAATCTGAGAGTGCCGTTCAAGTAGCAGCATCTGCAGTCGCACCAGCACCTGCAGCCGCACCAGCAGCAGTGCCTGCTGCCCCGGCTCTGGCCAACAGCAATGCATTCCCTGGTCAGCCTGCTGAAGCACCCGAAGCTCCCCTGCTGGGAACTCTCAACCTGACGCCCACTGGCACCTCGGGAGAACAGTTCCAGACCGAAATTTCCGCCACCGTCACCATCGGCGGCAAGTTGTTTGTGCTCTCCAGCGGCGGCGGCAGCACCCTGCAGGTGACTGATGCCACCGATGCCACCCAGCCAGAGCTGGTGGGCCGTGAGTCCTATGGCGACGGCTACGTCTCCACATCAGTAGCCAGCTACGGAGATCTCCTGGCTGTGGCCCTGTCGCCGGCCGACTACGACACCACCGGCGGCCAGGGCCTGGTGCGCTTCTATCGCGTCGGCGTCAACGGCACGCTCACCAAGATTGCCGATGTTCCGGTTGGCTATCTGCCCGATGGGATCGCCTTCAATGAAACCGGCACCAAGCTGGTGATTGCCAATGAGGGCCAGCCTGCGGCCGATTACACACTGGATCGCCCTGGCAGCATCGGCATCATCGACATTCAGGGTCGCGTGAACCCTGTTTTCACCTATACCGAACTCCTGTTTGATGATATTGCCCTGCCGGAGGGCATCCGCATCTCCGGTCCCGCTGGCACCACCCAGGCCACCGACATCGAGCCTGAATACGTCGCGATCCAGGGCATCTACGCCTACGTGACGTTGCAAGAGAACAATGGCGTGGCCAAGGTGAATCTGGCCACCAACACGATCGAAAAGATCTTCTCTCTGGGCACGGTCGACTACAGCACCCTGCTGGTGGATCTGAACGACAAGGATGGTGGTTTCAAGCCCGTGCTGGGCCAGGACTATGAGGGCCTGCGCATGGCCGACGGCATCGCTGCCTACAGCGTCAAGGGTAAGGACTACTTCATCACCGCCAACGAGGGTGATGGCCGTGAGTATTTCGCCATCGGTGCTGATCCTGATGAGGATGATCCCGTCTACATCGATGAAGAGCGCGGTTTTGACAATGACCGAGTGAAGCGCCTGACAGATGACGCCACCGTTGGCAGTGAAGATCGAATCACCACCTTCGGTAGCCGCAGCATCAGTATTTTCGATGCTGATACCGGTGCAATCCTGTGGGACAGCGGCAACACTCTGCAGACCATTGCTTTCGCGGCGTGGGTTCCCTCCACTGATAAGAATGGCAATCCAATTCTGGTGAGCAACTACGCCGATAGCCGAAGCGATGACAAGGGCGTGGAGCCCGAGGGCGTGGTGGTCGCCAAGGTGGACGGCCGCACCTACGCCATCGTCTCGCTGGAGCGGGGCGTCAGCTCGATGCTGGCCGTGTTCGACGTGAGCGATCCCACCGCCGGTCAGTTTGTGACCAGCACGGTGATCGCCGGAAGTATTTCACCTGAAGGCCTGCTGGTGGTAGATGCCAAGCAGAGCCCCACGGGCCGCACGCAGTTGGTGGTGTCTAACGAAATCTCCAACACTCTCAACATCTTCGACCTCGAGGCCCTGATCGCGGCGCCTCCTGTGGCCGGTGCCGGCACCTTCACCAGCACCATGCTCAAGGATGTGGAGGGTGGCCCGGAGCTGCAGATCACCAGCCTGCTCACGGCCGGTGAATTCACCAATGGCCTAAACCCGGGCGACAGCGTCTACGCCCCCACCAGCATCTTTGATGGCCAGGGTGCTTACGACAATGGCGATGGCACCTATACCCTCCTGGTGAATAGCGAGCTCGGTTCCACCAGCGGCTATGGCTACCTGCTGCCTGGGGTTGAGGGTGGCTTCACTGGCGCCCGCGTTAGCAGCCTGGTGATCGATAAGGACGTCGACGATGACGCCAGCAACGGCTACCAGAGTGCCGTGATTGCCGGTGGCCTGGCCTACGACAGCATCTACCTAGATGGCTCAGACACGGCGATCGATGAGGCTGCCGATCTTGGTGCCGGATTCAAGCGCTTCTGCGCCGCAAATCTGGTGGAAGCCAACAGCTTCGGTGCAGACATGGGCTTTGCCGATCGCATCTACTTAGTGGGTGAAGAGGAGTTCGTGGGTGCTGGTGGCTCCTTCTTTGCCCTTGATGTGAATGGCCGCGCCATCCACGAGGTGGTGGGCTTCGGCAAGGGCACCTGGGAGTCGGCCACAAGCATCGACACCGGCAGCACCGACACGGTGGCGGTGTTGCTCTTTGACGACGCCAAGGCCCCGCTTTACATGTGGGTGGGCACCAAGAGCACAGCGGCAGATGCCAGCTTCCTGGAGCGCAATGGCCTGGCAGCTAGCCAGGGGACGCTTTACACCTACGTCACCACGGCGCTCGATGGTTACGAGACTGGTGCGAGCACAGGCCCGGACTCTTCCGATCTGTTCGCCTTCACCGAGGTGAATGGCATCAATACAGCCATCAACGGCAGCTGGGTTGATCTGGCAAGCCTTAATGCCGATTACGCCAGTCTGGGCGCTCCCGCCCTGCGCGAATTGGCGGTCAATGCCGGTGCGTTGCAGCTCAGCCGGATCGAAGACGGCGAGGTGAATCCTCTCAACAGCCAGCAGGCGGTGTTCGTATCCACCGGTACGGCTGATTTCAACAAGGGTGATCTTTACGGCAACGTCTACACCCTGGATTTCAGTGACGCCTTCGGCAGTGATGGCTTGGTTGCCGCCTCTGGTGAATCGGTGCTCAAGGTTGTCTACGACGGCGATCTGCTGGATGACCCCACCACCGGCATCCGCAACCCCGACAACATGACCATCAGTGCCGATGGTTTTGCCTACCTCCAGGAGGACCGGGCCAACGGCGGCGGCACTGACATCAGCGCCGGCAACTTCGGCACCCAGGAGGCCTCGATCTGGCAGCTGGAAATCGACTCGATCACCGGTGACTCCATTGGGGATCCCACCCGCTGGGCCCAGATCGACCGCACCGCCTTTCCTACGGCTTATGGGCAGACCCAGCCCACCTACACCAACCCAGACCTCAATGGCGTTGGCAACTGGGAGTCTTCGGGCATTATCGATGTCTCGGCGATTTACGACTCCACAGCTGGGTCTTACTTCCTGGCCAATGTTCAGGCCCACAGCATCAAGGACGGCAACATCGGCGGCTCCGGCTACTTGGGGGAAGGTGGTCAGATCGATCTGATTCAACAAACCATCTGAGTTCTCCAGCTCGGATTCACTTGCCCCCCGAAAGGGGGGCTTTTTTATTGCCTGCCTTAGGGCAGCCGCCAATCGCGCAGCGCTGCGATCACCACAAACCAAGCCAGCCTCAGCTTTGCCAGCAGCCCCTGCTGGGCGGCGAGCTGGTCGTATTTGGCGCGACCGCACTCCGTTTTGATCCAGCGGTAGGCCTGCGGCAGGGGATGGTCCATGAAGCCATCTTGCCGCGCAGCCCCTTAAGGGAACTGTGGTTCGCTTTTGGGCCTTAAGTGGGTAGAGCGCTCACAGCTGATGAAACCCCCGCAACCCAGCGCCTGGGATTGGCTGGCTATCGATCGAGCCCCCCAGCCCCCGGATCTAAGTCAGATCGGCTCGCCGGAGGCCCTCACTGCCTACCTAGTAGGCGTTGAGGAGCGCATGCAGCGGCTTGCCCTCATCGTTGAGGCGCTGAGGCAAAGCTTGGCGGCTGGAGGGCTGCTCAGTGAAGCCCAGCTGCTGGAGAAGGTGGCCGAGCTTGATTTGAGCGATGGGGTTGCCGATGGGCGCAATGTGGCGCCTGTGCTGCAGGTATGCGGCAAGTGCGGTTACAGCCAAGCGGGCCAGCACCGCTTTTGTGTGCGCTGCGGCAGTGATGCGTTGCGGCCCGCCGAAGCGCTGTCTGATCCCTAATCTTTGCCCATAACTTTTTCCTGCTTGGGGGTAGGGCCATCGACTTGCTTTTGTGGCTACTGGGTGCTCGGCGTTCACGCCGCCGGCCCCAAGGCGGGCAACCTCTAGCCGAGCAACCCCTAGCCGAGAAAACTTTTGCTGCGCCAACCTCCTTCGATTTAGGGCAATGGCAGCCTGATCGACCGATTAATCTGTTGCTGGAGGTTGATCACCTTCAGCTTGATGGCACAACTTTGAGGGGGCAGATCCGCGTTAAGCGCTATCGCCTTAGCAAGCAGGGAGATCAGGCAATTCTGGGAGCTCACTGTCAGCTACTTAAGCGTTTTCTGGATTTCAATAGCCAGTCGCTGCAGCGCTGTTTGGATTTGCAGAGTGGCGAACGGATCGATGATCTGCCCGCCTTTCTTGAGGCCAGCCATGCTGCTAGTCAGCAGGGACAGCTTGACCGTCTCTATCAAAGCCACCAAGATGAATTGGCCGTTATTTTATATGTGGGGCGTGCCGATGGGGTTTTGCAGCGGCGCGAAAAAGAACTAATTGCCCACTACCTGGCGGGGCGATTTACAGGTGGAGCCTTGCAAGTTGAAGAGATCGCCCATGATCTGGCCTGGAAGCCTGTGCCAAATCGCGATGATTTCAGGCTGGCCATGCAACGGCTTGCGCTGCTGGATGCATCGCTAAAAAATCAGATCGTGCAGCTTTGCAGGCAGCTCATTGAGGTGAAGGAAACCCTTGATGGCGATGAGGAGGGATCTATGGCTGAAGTGATCGCTTTGCTCCAGCCTTAACCAGATCCAGCCTTGAGCAGCTCCAGTAGCCCCGCTTCATCCAGCACCGCCACCCCCAGACTCTCGGCCTTGCTGAGCTTGCTGCCGGCTTCTTCTCCGGCCACTAAGTAGCTGGTTTTCTTGCTAACCGAGCCGCTCACCTTGCCGCCGGCCGCCTCGATCAGGGCCTGGGCGGCGCTGCGGCTCAAAGACGGCAGGCTGCCTGTAAGCACAAAAGTCTGCCCGGTTAGGGGCGTCTCGGGCCCAGTTCCAGGCTCCTCGGGCCCGGCTGCCAGCGAGAAGCCCAGCCGCTCCAGATCCTCCAGCAGCAGTTGATTGGCGGGGGTGGCAAACCACTGCTGCAGCGATTGGGCGATTTCAGCGCCAATGCCGAACACGGCGGTGATCGACTCGGGTGTGTTGGCCGTGGCGGTCGCCAGATCAGCAGCACTAGGAAAGGCCTTGGCCAGGGCTTTGGCGTTCACCTCGCCCACGTGGTGGATGCCCAAGCCGTAGAGCTGGCGGTGCCATGGTTGCTGTTTGGATGCGGCCAGGGCGACCACTAGGTTGTCGGCGCTCTTGGCTCCTATGCGCTCCAGGCTGGCCAGCAGGGCCCCATCGAGGCCATAGAGGTCGGCGATCGAGCCCACCAGGCCCCGATCCACCAGCTGCTCGATCAGCTTGGCTCCCAGGCCATCCACATCCAGGGCCCCCTTGCTCACCCAGTGGCGCAGGGCGCCGCGCAGGATCGCCGGGCAGCTGGAATTGACGCAGCGGGTGGCCGCTTCGCCCTCCTCCCGCACCAGCTCCGAGCCGCACTCGGGGCATACCTGGGGCAGCTCCAGCCGCACGGCCCCCGCTGGCCTCAGTTCGCTCAGCACCCGCACCACCTCGGGGATGATCTCGCCGGCCTTGCGCACCACGATTGTGTCGCCGGCGTGCAAATCCAGTTCCGCCAGCCGGCCGGCGTTGTGCAGGGTGGCTCGGCTCACGGTGGTGCCGGCCAGGGGCACCGGCTCAAATTCGGCCACGGGGGTTACCACCCCGGTGCGCCCCACCTGGCAGGTCAGCCGCAGCAAGATGCTCGGCGCCTCCTCGGCGGCGTATTTCAGGGCGATCGCCCAGCGAGGTGCCTTTTGGGTGAAGCCAGCAGCGTCCTGGAGGCGTAGGTCGTTGAGCTTCACCACCACGCCATCGGTGGCATAAGGCAGGGCGCGGCGGCCCGTGTCCCAGGCGCTGAAGAAGGCTTGCACCGCCGCCAGATTCGGCAGCAGCTCGGCATTGGGGTTCACCTTGAAGCCTGCGGCCTGCAGCCATTGCAGGCTTTGCCACTGGCTGCTGGGCCGCGGCGGGTCCCCCCCAGCTGACTGCCATTCCTCCGGCAGGTGCAGGGTGTAGGCGAAGAAATCCAGCCGCCGCGCCGCCACCACTTTTGGATCCAGCTGGCGCAGGGTGCCGGCGCAGGCGTTGCGGGGGTTGGCAAACAGGGCCTCGCCGCGGGCCGCCCGCTCGGCGTTGATGGCAGCAAAGGTGTCATCGGGGATCAGGGCTTCGCCGCGCACCTCCACCCAGGCAGGTGGGTTCTCGAGCTGCAGCCGTAGGGGCACCGAGGCGATGGTGCGCACGTTGGCGGTGATCTGTTCGCCCCGCTCGCCGTCGCCCCGGGTGGCGGCCTGCACCAACAGCCCCTGCTCGTAGCTGAGGGCTAGGGCGTTGCCGTCGATCTTCAGCTCCCCCACCATGGCGAGATCGCCCGTGCGGTCGAGCACCTTGAGCAGCCGGCTATACCAGGCTTCTAAATCGCCCGGGTTGAAGGCGTTGTCGAGGCTGAGCAGGCCGATGCGGTGCTCCACGCTGCTGAACCCCTCAGCCGGAGTGCCCCCCACCCGCTGGCTAGGGCTATCTGGGGTGATCAGCTCCGGCTGGGCTGCTTCCAGCTCCAGCAACTCTTTGTAGAGCCCGTCGTAGACCGAATCCTCCATTTCTGGAGCATCCAGCACGTAGTAGGCGTGGGCGGCTCTTTGCAGCAGCCGCCTCAGTTCGCCGGCGCGGGCCTGGTTGGGGGGAGCGGCGCTCACGGCAACTGAATCAGGCCGCTGCGAGCTTGGTGATCCGGTCTACCCGCCACTGCTCTTCGATTTTGACGAAGGTGAAGTCGAGGGGCAGCTCGTCCTTGCCATCGCTTTTGAGCTTCACCGTGAGGATCAGCTGGCCTTCATCAAGCCGGGGCCGGCCGGATTTGAGGTTGCGATATTTGTTGAGCTGCAGTCCCGCCAGAAAGCGGATGAACTGCTGCCGGTTGACGTGGGATCGGTAGTTCTTGGTGGTGAGCATGTAAGCGCCGTCCACCTGGCCGCTGGCCACCTGGGTGAAGAACTGCTTGATCAGTGGGTTGATGCCGCGGGCACTGAGCACCAGCTTCACGGCGTTCACGGTCCAGAAGAGCAGCAGGGAGCCTGCGCCGGCCGCTAGGGCCTTGGTGCCGATCTCGCGGGCGATACCCCAATCCATCTCGATTCCAGCTGCGCTTGAGAGGTGCAGAGTCTGACCGACGACCCTGCATCTTGAGACCTGGCGCCTGGGCTCGGCACAATGCGCCCAGCCCCTGTGCAGCCTGGTGGCATGCCCCTTGAGCCTCTCTTGCCGCTGTTTCACCGGCTCGACCGGGAATGGTTTGACGGCAGCCTGGCGCCTGCTGGTCAGCGGTTAGTGGATCTGCGCTGGAGCGACGGCCGCATGCGCCGCACCGCCGGGCTCTACCGGCGCGGACGCCATGCCGATGGCCGGCCCCTGTGCGAAATCGTGCTTTCGCGGCCCCTGCTTGATCCCCTGCCCCAGGAAGCCACCCTCAGCACCCTCTGCCACGAAATGATCCATGCCTGGGTGGATCGGGTGGTGGGTGTCGAGGAGGCCCATGGCCCCCACTTCCGCGCCCGCATGGCCGCTATCAACGGCGCCCAGGCTGGCTTCAAGGTGAGCATCCGCCACCGCTATCCCGTGCCCGCCAGCACCAGGGCGCCCCGCTGGCTGGCCTGTTGCCCCAATTGCGGCGTCAGCGCCCCCTACCGCCGCCGGGTGCAGGGTTTGGCCTGCCGCTTCTGTTGCGATCGGCTGCACGGCGGCCGTTGGCACGCCAGTTGTCTGTTGCGATTTGAGCAGGCGACCTAAGGTCCCGGCAGCACGGCACTGCCATGGGCGTTTTCCTCTGGACCCTGGAATTCGGAGGCCTCACCATTGCCTTGGTGGGGATGGGCCGGGAGCGCTGGCGGGCGAGTCGTCGTCGCTAGCTGGATCTTTAGCCTGGGACCATGCCTGAATCCTGGAAAGACCTAGATCGCCTGGTGAGTGCGGGCCGCCAGCTGGTAGATGGCGTCTCGGGCGCCCGCCCAGGCTCTCGCAGCGGCAACCGGGGTGAAGGCCGCCGGCTCGATGGCCTGGGTCGTTGGGTGGAAAACAAGCTCGATTGGATCCTTGAAGACGAGGACGACTGGCGAGAGCCCTGGCAGGAGACTCGCCCTGAACTGGGTTCCCAGGACCGGCCGCGCCGCCGCCTTGATGCCATTTCTCGTCGCAGTGCCGCGCCACCCCAGGGCCAGCCCAGGCAAGCAAGGGAGCAGGAAGAATGGCCCGAAGATGACGCTTTCGCCCTGCCCCGTTGGCAGCGGCAGCCGCCCAGTGCGCCCCAAACCCAGCCCCCAGCTCAGTCCCAGCTCACGGGGCGGGCCATGCCCCGCTCCAGCAGACGCCGAGCTGGTGGCTGAGGGCCCACTCCGGCAAGCTGGTTAGGTTGGCCTCAAATGCATTTACAAGATGGGCAGCCTTGTGGTGGTTGGCTTTCCGAAGGCGGAAGAAGCCGAACAGGTGCGGCGCGAGCTGGTGGACATTCAGCGTGAGCAGCTGATTGCCCTAGAGGATGCGGTGGTGGTGGAGCACGACAGCGAGGGCCAGGTGCACCTGCGTCAGGCCATCAATCTCACCGCTGCTGGCGCCCTAGGCGGTGGCTTTTGGGGCACCCTGGTGGGCCTGTTGTTTCTCAATCCCCTGCTGGGTGCTGCCGTGGGCGCGGGCGTGGGCGCAGCCTCGGGCTCCCTTTCCGACATCGGCATCAACGATGGCTTCATGCGCGAGCTGGGCGAGACCCTGCCCCGAGGCAGCGCGGCCCTGTGCCTGCTGGTGCGGGAAGCCACGCCTGATCGGGTGATTGAGCGCCTGCGCGCCCATGCTCCTCACGCCAAGTTGCTACGCAGCAACCTCAGCCATACCGACGAGGATCAGTTGCGGGAGCTGCTGGAGCGGGCGCGCCTGCAGGCAGAGGCCCTGCGCTTGGGTTGAGCCGCTGGGCTGGGGGTGCGGGCTCCCACCTGAAAGTTGCAGCCCCGCTGGCGCAGCTCCTGATTCACCTGGGTAACCAGATTTGCAGGTAGGTCGCTGGCCATTTCCTCGGCGGAGGTGTTGATCGAGGGTGACCCCTGCTCCAGGGCGCTGAGCAGGTCTGCCCATTGGTCGATCAGGTTGCGCTCGGCCATTGGCCGCAGACCCTGCTCCTGCAGCAGGGTTGCGCAGCCTTCCCCGTTCCAAACGGCGTTGGGGCAGCTGGCATGGGGATGGTGTTGATAGGCCAGGCCCTGTTGCAGGGCCGTACTGCTGGGGGCACCGTTCTGCTGGCGCAGGCCGGCATCGCTGAGCAGCCGGCCGCAATGAACGGCGGATATGCCGTAGATGCGGCCGAGGTCGGTGAGGCTCAACCAGGGGCTTGTAGTCATGGCCAGGCTCCCCGGCGCAAGTGGCCCCATGCTGGGCACAGCACTAGGCGCGTCAATCCGTCAACCTCGAATTGCTGTAAGCCGTTACTGAGTTTGTAAATCGTGACAAAGCTTGGCTGGGCCCAGCCAGTGCTCAAGGGCTGGTGAGAACACCTCCCGAATCACGGTGAGCTCCTTGCCGCCGCGGAAGAAGCGGTAGTGGCGACTCCAGAAGGGGCCCGGCAAGCCAAAGCGCTGCTCCAGCCAGGGAGCAGCAACAAGGGCCAGGCCATCCACCTCGCGGAACAGTTCAGCCCGCTTGACCGTCAGGCTGCGCCAGATCGGTAGCTCCCGCTGCTGCAGGTAGGCGTCAGCCTGGCTTTGATTCCACCAGCTCTCTGCCCAGGCCAGGGTCTTGTCGCCGCAGCGCAGCCATACCTGACGCCGCAGCAGGGGACCATCGAGCTCGACGATTTCCGGGGGCGGTGGCGCGCCGGTGCTGGGGCCGGCTGGCTCAGGCGCCATGGCGATCAGCTCGATCTCCACCGGCTTGCCCGTGAGCGACTCCAGGTGCCGGGTGGGGCTGCCGTCACCCAGCAGCAGCAGGCGCCAGGGGCCGCTGAGCCTGGCCGCAAGCGTGGAGCCCAGCAGGTTTTCCTGCCCCCAGCCGTCAACTGGAACGGGCGAGGCCATCAGGGAATTGCCGGGATTCACGCCGGAGGGCTCCGCAATCATCTGGGCCCATCCTGATCAGGCTCGCTAGCCCAGCGTGAACGCTGCCCGTTCGTCAGAATCTTTGCAACTGCCTGGAGGAGGCGAACTGCATGCTTCCAGACGTGGTCGTGCTCAACCTGCATCGCCGCTACACGGGCGTTTCGGCCACGGTGAAGGCACTGCTGCCGCGTCAGCGCCAGACCCTGGCAATTGGGCTCTGGGATCAAGGCAACCTGGAATTGCCCGACCGTTTGGGTCTCTGGGCCCTGCTGCGCTGGGGCTGGACTAGTCCCCACAAAGGGCCCTGGCGTATCTGGCACGCGCGTCGTGACAATGAGATCTTGCTGGGTTTGGTCCTGCGCTCCCTACTGCGTCAGCCCTGGCAGGTGATCTTCACCTCTGCAGCGCCAAAGCGACCAGGTTGGTGGTTGCGCCAGTTGATCCGCTGCACTGATTTGGTGATCGCAACATCGCCCCGATCAGCTGGCTTTCTTGAGCGCTGTGATGCCGTGATTTTTCACGGTGTCGATTGCGAGCAGTTTCAGCCTGCAGCACACCGAGAGGCAGCCCTGGCCGAAGTGGGGATGGAAGGCCTCAAGTGCATAGCCAGCTTTGGCCGAATCCGACCCAGCAAGGGCACTGATTTGCTGGTGGAGGCATTGGTTGCGTTATTGCCCGAGTTTCCTGGCTGGGTGGGGGTGATTACGGGCCTTTGTCAACGCCGTGATCAGGCTTATCTTGCCGCTTTAAGACGGCAGATTGCCTTGGCTGGCCTAGAGCAAAGAATTCATTTTGTGGGAGATCTTGATCCTGTCGATATACGGCGTTGGTATCAACGGGCCTCGATTTGTGTTGCAGCATCGCGCCGTGAAGGGTTTGGCCTCACCCCGCTGGAGGCTATGGCCAGTGGTTGTGTACCGGTCACATCCCAGGCTGGAGCTTGGCCGTGGATTGTGCGGCCTGAATTTGGTCTTATTTTCGAAAACGGTGACCACCTGCAGTTGGCAGCCGCACTTCGCGACTTGATGAGTGATGAAGGGCGTCTCCAGGTAATGTCAGCGAAAGCCCGCATGGTCGCGCTTCAGGAGTTCTCTATTGAAGAGGAGGCGGCTCAGATCAATTCCCTGTACTCCACGTCCTTAACCAAATCGAGGAGTCAGCAGCAATGAGAGCGGCTGCCAGGCCAGATGTAAGCGTCATTATTTCCACATATAATTCGCCGAGTTGGCTTGAATTTGTATTAGAGGGCTATTTTCTGCAAAGCTTTAATGGTTCCTTTGAGATCATTGTTGCCGATGACGGTTCGACCGCGGAAACGGGCCGACTGATTGAAGCTCTGAGTCGCCGCAGTCCAGTGCCTTTAATACATCTCTGGCAGCCTGATCAAGGATTTCAGAAATGTAGAATTCTCAATAAAGCAATTGCCAAGTCCGCCGGTGAGCTTCTGCTATTGACTGATGGCGACTGCGTGCCCCAACCTCATATGGTGAAGCTGCATGCTGAGCGGGCGCGCTTTGGCAGTTTTCTCACTGGTGGCTATTTGAAGTTGCCAGAATCGCTTTCGCACCTGATTTCGCTCGAGGATATTAAGCAGGGTCGCGTATTTAAGCCGGCTTGGCTGGTCAGTAATGGTTTGCAGCCATCTGCATCGCTACTCAAGCTAATGCTTGTGGCGCCATTCGATCGACTTGCTAATCGTCTTACCCCCACGAAGCGAACTTGGAACGGACACAATTCATCCTGCTATCGAGCAGATGCTATTGCCGTTAATGGATTTAATGAGCAGATGCAATATGGAGGCGAAGACGTGGAATTTGGCTGGCGACTTAATTTCTCTGGCATTAGGGGGCGCCATCTAAGATTTTCTACGGTGCCTGTGCATTTGTTTCATCGCCATAGTTATGTCACACCTGAAATGCTGGATCGCAGCAAGGAGTTACGTGCCGAGACCCGCAGGTTGCGTATCAAGCGAGCTGAGCTTGGCTTAGATCAGTGGCTATGACTTATTTCTCAAACCACTAAGAGTTCGTTGAATTAATTGTTTCGAGCCGCCAGGCCAGCAAGTGCTCAATTCATTAAAGTCATAGGAGGTGGCATCTTTATGGCTAGCCTTAGTTAATTGGCCGAGCGAAAAAATCTCGGCAAATTTTGATACTTCCAGGGTGTGCTTTTTGCCTAGCTGGCGCATCCCTTGCATAACGTCGCCGTGTGAAAGCTTTTGCAGCTCTACTTCGATTGTTTCTGCTATTGGGCCTGTATTCGCCAGGAGGGTAATTCCCTGGGAATCGCGAGCTAGCCACTCATTTTTGTGGGTATTGGCAGCAACTAGAAAAGAGGGTACATCCATGCAGGCGCATAGAATTGCCATGTGATAGCGACCGCCGATATGAAGCCGGCATTTAGAGATTTTTTGTGCTGCATCCTCCAGTTCTTCATAATAGCAAAATTCACCGCCAAGCTCTAAAATTGTATCTCGTAAAGGCAGTAGATCTTGCCATTGCTTTGTGAGCACGAGTGGCAAATGACCGGAGTGCTTGCAGTAGTCGATTGCCCGCCTTGCAGTTTCAATATTGGCCTGTCGGTTTAGGCCGGCGCTGGTGGTTATCAGTAGATGGGTGCGATCAGATAGTGGTTTGATATTTGCGCGCTGCCACGAGCAGGCGGCATCGGGAACAAAGTTGACTTTGTAAGCCTCTGCGCTGAATTGATCGCGCACGGAGAAGTGTGCTGACCAGTTTATTAGTGTTTTAATGAGCTGCGATCTTTCGTCGCTAAATAGTGGGAAGGTTCCGTTTATTGTAATTAGGGGTGCCGTATATGCTTTGCCAAATAAAAGGGGGAGGGAGAGTAGTCTGAGCATGCGCATCGGCCCATCCCACTCGTTAACTGTTCCCTCTGGCTGGAAGATGGCTAAATCATAAGACCCTAGTGTTCTAACGCAATATTCGCCATATTCATGGGCCGCAAGGGCGTTCATTCCGGCAAGACTTGGTTTTCTCATGTCTGCCATGAGGAGCCTAGATGCTATTTGAATCCCAACACTTCGCCCAAATCGCCATGGCGCTGGGATTAGCTGAAGTTCTAAGCCATTGAGCGCAAAAGCCTGAGTCAGATTTCGCTTAAGTAAGCGGCTTGTTAGCCGGCAGCCGACATTCTCTCGGCCGTCCGTATCATTAATGAATAGGGCCTTAATTCGACGCATTGGCATTAGTTAAGGTTTAGTACTTGGTTCGCTGCTAAATTTTCAATGTACGCTCTTTCGCGGCTCCAGTCGTGTCGCTTCCAGCCTTGGAAGCCAAAGCCAAATAGTCTGATATTGGATCTCTTTGCATGCAGGTCAACAATATGCCTTACGGCTAACAAGCCGCTGCTTGGGAATCTGCTCCGTAACCCCATGCCTTCAATCTGAAGGGACTGGCAAGCTTTCTGGTAGGCCTCTGCGCTCAGAGTTGTGCAAGGCTTTTGGTGCTGGCTTGCCAGGTCTTTACATTGCTGAGTGAGGTCGGCCCGTCTCCCCTTTAGCCAGGAAAGGGGATTTGGTTTTGGCATGTATTTAGCAATTATTTGGGGGTGATAGGGAAGCATTAGGGATTTAGCTTGTCTAAATATTGGTCCTTTGATGTATTGGCTGCATCCTAAAAGCTGACTGGTTTGCTTGGATGAATTCGAAAGCACGAGGATGTCGGTTTTCGCGGCTGCGTATATATGGCTCGGGGGAGGTGAGTTGAAGCGAACTATCAGATTTGCCTGCTCGATTGCGGTTAGATCAGCTTGTTTTAGTTCGCCATTGCCAACAATGGCTATCTCATCCATGTCTGGCTACTTGGTGGGACTTGGGGCAAGGGTTCTTAGTAGCCGCTGCTGATGCTGATGCGGCGTTGTTCGCCGCCCTTTTCAATGACCGCCGTATCACCACTGGCAGAGCGCAAGCGCCAGCCGCTGCTGCCGATGCTCTCGCCCACGGCGGCGCTGGTAGAGCTACCCCCCAATTGAAAGATTGCTGAGCCGCTTTGCCCTGGCACCTGCACCACTCCCACGAGCTGGGGAGCGTTACCACCACCGCCACTATTGCCACCACCACCACTCGAGGCGCTGCCCCCAGGGCTGCTGGCTGAGCCGGTGGCAGCGGGTGCCGGACTGGTGATGCGGCTGTTGATGGGTACTTTGAGTACGTCCGCTGCTGGGGCGCTGCTGGCTGGCAGGGTTGCCAGCTCTTCCATCCAGGGTTCGCCTGGCGGCGGTGGGGGCAGCTCTCCGTCTTCCCCTGCCCCAACTGCGGTGGCTGCCTGGGCGGGCTCGTTTGCTTGGGCTGGGGTTGTGCCTGGCCCCATGGTGCGCAGCCGCTCGATCAGCAGCATGTTGCGCTCCTGGCGGATGGCCTGCTGGCTCTGGTTCCAGAGGCCGAGCACGGCCAGGGCCATTCCTGCTACCACCATCACCGTCACACTGGCGCCTGCCAGAAGCAGGCTGGGCTGGCGGCCAACCTGATCTGCAAGCCGCTGCAAGGGTTTGGCCGCCGAGGCTGGGCGGCGCCTTGCTGAAGCTGGCTTTGGTTTGGAAGTCGGTTGTTTAGCTGGGGCTGGCCTGGAGGCAGGGGGCTTAGACGCAGCAGAATTAGACGGAGCAGCGTTAGAGACTGCTGCTGGCGGCAGGTCGTGCAGCTCTACGGGGATGCTGCCGGCATCGGAAAATGCTGCAGGCGTGTCGCAGACCTCCACCTCAATCGGCTTTTCGGGTTCGAACACCCGATTGAGCACCTGCTCTGCCTTGAGCTCCCAGTAGGCCCGGGAGGTGGGTATGCCTCGTACCGGACTCACTTGCTGCTACCTCTTACCTAATGGGATCAAGATTACCGGCCCTTTGCTGACTTGACGAGTTTTGGCGTTTGCGTAGCTCCAGCCAGAGCAGCAGGGCCGTGACGTCGGCAGGGCTAACCCCGGGGATGCGGGCGGCTTGGCCGAGGCTGAGGGGTTGGATTGAGTTGAGTTTTTCGCGGGCTTCCTTTGAAAGGGTGGCAATGTTTGCGTAATCCACGTCTGCTGGTAAGGCCCGGTGCTCCTGCTTTTTCACCTGGTCGATCTGCTGCTGCTGACGGGCCAGGTAGCCGCTGTATTTGATGTCGATCTCAGCGCCCTCACGCACGTCGCTTGGCAACTCCGCCGGCGCCAGGCCTAGGCGCACCAGATCGCTGCTGTGGAAGCCGGAGCGGCGCAGCAGGTCGGCCAAGGTTATCGATCCCCTGATGGGCGCTTGGGTTTGGGTCTCCACGGCGGCGGCGGCAGGATCGCTGCCCTTGAGCCGCACCGATTCCAGGCGCTGTTTTTCGCCGCTGATGGCTTGTTGTTTGGCTGTGTAGATGGCCCAGCGCCGCTCGTCGATCAGGCCCAGCTCTCGCCCTAGGGGGGTGAGGCGCCGGTCGGCGTTGTCGCTCCGCAACACCAGCCGGTATTCACTGCGGCTGGTGAGTACGCGGTAGGGCTCGCGTAGATCCTTGCAGATCAGGTCGTCGATCATGGTGCCGATGTAGCTGCCCTCCCTGGGGAAGTGCACCGGCTCTTGGTCGCGCACCAGGCGAGCGGCGTTAAGGCCAGCCACCAGGCCCTGGGCCGCGGCTTCCTCGTAGCCGGTGGTGCCGTTGAGCTGGCCGGCGCAAAACAGCCCGGCTACCCGCTTGGTTTCCAGCGACGGCTTGAGCTGGGTGGCGGGCAGGTAGTCGTAGTCGACGGCGTAGGCGGGCCGCAGCATCACGCATTGCTCCAGGCCCGGCAGGGTGCGCAGCAGCTCGAGCTGCAGCCGCTCCGGCAGGCCGGTGGAGAAGCCCTGCACGTAAATCTCCGGGGTGTCGCGGCCTTCGGGTTCGAGAAAGATCTGGTGGCTTTCCTTGTCGGCGAAGCGCACGATTTTGTCTTCGATTGAGGGGCAGTAGCGGGGGCCCTTGCTGTCGATGAAGCCGCCGTAGATGGGGGTGAGGTGCAGGTTGTCGCGGATCAGCTGGTGGGTGGCGGCCGTGGTGCGGGTCATGTGGCAGCTCATCTGCTCGCCGCTCACCCAGGAGGCCGGATCAAAGGAGAAGAAGCGATCTACGGCATCGCTTGGCTGCTCTTCAAGTTGGTCGAGGGCGATGCTGCGCCGGTCTACCCGGGCTGGGGTGCCAGTTTTGAGTCGGCCCATTTGGAAGCCCAGCGCCTCGAGGGCTTCGCTGAGGCCAACGGCGGCCTGCTCTCCTGCCCGGCCGGCGCTCATCGACTGGTTGCCCACCCAGATCTGACCGCCCAGGAAGGTGCCGGTGGTGAGGATTACGGCGGCGGCGCCGTAGCTGCTGCCGAAGTAGGTGCTGATGCCGCTGATGCGGGCGTCCTCGCCGGGGGTGCCCGCCACCACCAGCCCGGTCACCATCGCTTCGCGCAGGGCCAGGTTTGGCGTGTGCTGCAGCAGCTGCAGCATCTGGCGGGCGTACTGGCGCTTGTCGGTCTGGGCGCGTAGGGCCCACACAGCGGGGCCGCGGCTGGCATTGAGCACCCGCTTCTGTAGGGCCGTGGCATCGGCCAGCCGGCCGATCACGCCGCCGAGGGCATCCACCTCGTGCACCAGCTGGCTCTTGGCCGGACCGCCCACCGCCGGGTTGCAGGGCTGCCAGGCGATGCGATCGAGGTTGAGTGAAAACAGGGCCGTGTTTAGCCCTAGCCGAGCGGCGGTGATGGCGGCCTCACAGCCGGCGTGGCCGCCGCCCACCACGATCAAGTCGAAGTGCTCGGTGCAGGGTTCGACGCACGTCTGGCTGGCTGGGGTGCTGAACGGCATTTGTTTATTTAAGAGCCAAACCTGCCTTTTTCAGTGCCAGTGTTTGCGGATCTCGCCGGCGAGGTAGCCCCAGAGCTTGGGCTGGAGTGGATGGCGCAGGATCGTGCGTTGGGGATGGCGCCAGGGGTGCAGCACTTCCTCGGGCTTGGGCCGGCCGTGGAATTTGAGGATTGTGCAGGCTTCTAGCTGGCTTCGGGCGGCGGCGGCATCGCGGCTGGCGAGCTTGCGCAGGACCTTGTAGGAGCGCACCAGCTCTTCAGGCCAATAGGCAAGAGCTGCCGGTGCCAGCTCCTGGAAGACACGGAAGATGAAGTTCTGGTCGCCAGCAAAATGTGCTCCGGCGTAGCGGCCCTCCTGCCAGCACTGCCACACCGCCTGGGTGTGGGCGTCGGGCCGGCACCACAGCACCGAGGAATTGAGGATCGGGTAGTTCCAGTCGCGCACGCCCATCAGGCTGGCGCTTGCGTTGCGGCCGAGCTCCACTAGGGGGGCTAGGTCGGCCCTGATCACCAGCGTGGAGTCGAGAAACAGGAAGGGATCGCTGCCCGTGAGGGCCTGATCAAACAGGCGCAGCTTGCTGAAATAGCCCCGCAGCCTGCCCTCCTCTAGGTCCTGTTGCACCAGCTGTTGATGGCTGGCGGACGGCTCGCCAAAGCGACCTGGTTCGGGCCTTTCGGTGTAGATGATGAAGTGATGGGGTTCACCCAACTGCCTGGCCACCATCGCCGCCAGCCGGCTCACCCAAAGATCGGGGTAGCGATCGCCGGTTTGCACCGTCACTACTTTGAGGGGCGCTTGCGTAGGCGGCACCGCTCAAGCCGCCAGGTTGCGGAAGCGGGTGAACTGCGGCTCAAACAACAGCTTGACTGTGCCCACCGGGCCGTTGCGGTGCTTGGTCACGATCACTTCGGTGATGCCCCGGTCGGGGGTTTCCGGGTTGTAGTACTCGTCTCGGTAGATCATCAGCACCAGGTCTGCGTCCTGCTCGATCGAGCCCGATTCGCGCAGGTCACTGAGCATCGGGCGCTTGTTGGTGCGCGATTCGACGCCGCGGCTCAGCTGGGAAAGGGCGATCACCGGCACGTTGAGCTCGCGGGCCATGCCCTTGAGGCCCCGGGTGATGCGGCTGAGCTCCTGCACCCGGTTGTCGGGGGTGGAGCCCTCCATCAGCTGCAGGTAGTCGATCACGATCAGGCCCAGCTCCTTGCCTGTTTCGGCCATGAGCCTGCGGCAGAGGGAACGCATCTCCAGCACGCCGGAGTTGGGTTTGTCGTCGAGGAAAAGGGGCAGCTGGCCGAGGCTGTTAATGCCCTGGCCCAGCAGGGGCCACTCCTCCTGTTGCAGCCGGCCGGTGCGCAGCCGTCCGCTTTCGATGCCCACCTCCATCGACAGCAGGCGGTAGGTGAGCTGCTCCTTGCTCATCTCCAGGGAGAACACACACACCGGCAGCTGGTGCAGCTGGGCGACGTTTTTGGCGATGTTGAGCACGATTGAGGTTTTGCCCATCGCCGGCCGGCCGGCCACAATAATGAGGTCGCTGCGCTGCAGGCCCTGGGTGATGGCATCAAGGTCGTAGAAGTTGCACGGGATGCCGGCCACGGCGGTGCCCAGTGAGCGGCTCTCGATCTCGTTGAAGGTGCTGGTGAGGATCTCGGCTGTGGGGGTGAGGCCGGTGCTGGGCTTCTCCTGGCTGATCGCGAAGATCTTTTGCTCGGCCTCATCGAGCACCTGCTCCATCGGCTTGCTCTGATCAAAGCCCAGGGCGATCACCTCGTTACCGGAGCGAATCAACTGGCGCCGCAAAAACTTGTCCATCACCAGGCGAGCCACCTGGTCGATCGAGGCTGTCGAGGTGATGCGCTCCACCAGCTCCACCAGCCGGCCCTGACCGCCAACCTTCTCCAGGGCACCGGTGTCCGCCAACCAGGCGCACATCGCCGTGAGGTCGGTGGGTTTGCCCTGGCTGTGCAACATCACCGCCGTGCGGTAGATCTCGCGGTGGGCGCCGAGATAAAAGGCCTCGGCCTGCAGCACGTCTGCGATGCGGCCGATGGCGTCTGGGTCCAGCAGGATGCCGCCCAGCACGGCCTCTTCAGCCTCGAGGTTCTGGGGCGGCACCGAATCGGGCAGGGCCTCAAAACGGGCTTCCGAGCGCCCGTCTGAACGGGATTCGCGGCTGCTGGATTGGTTGAGGGGAACGCTCACCATGATCTTGGGGGCGCTTAGCCAGGAGGGCAATCTTGAGCGCCGCGGCGCTATTTGGCCACCCCACGGGCCCTACCGGTGGGGGTTCAACACACAAGCTGCCCTATCCCTGGGGTTTCAACTGCTGGCTTTGGCCTCAGAAGCTGGCGACTTCCAGGTTGAGCTCGGCGGTGACTTCGGGGTGGAGTTTCACCTGAACCTTGTAGGAGCCGGTGCGGTGGATTTCGGGCACCGTGATGTCGCGGCGATCGACCTCTTTCTTGGTGGCAGCTTCGATCGCTTCGGCCACGTCACCGTTGGTAACGGTGCCAAACAGCACGTCGTCGCCGCCAGTCTGCTTCTTGACCGTGAAGCGGCCGATCGTGTCGAGGGCGGTGCGGAAGGCGATCGCCTCAGCCTTGAGGGCTGCCTGACGCTCCGCCTCCTTGGCGCGTCGCGCTTCCACCTGGCGCAGCACAGCTGCAGTGACGGGCTGGGCCTTGCCGGTGGGAACCAGGAAGTTGCGGGCGTAGCCGGGGGCTACTTCCACCAAATCACCGTTCTTTCCCAGGCTGAGAACGTCGGCGTTGAGGACGACTTGAACGCGCTTAGCCATGGCAAATAATTAGGAGATTGATCAAGACCCGATCCAACACCTTAAATCAGGGGGTGATCAGGCCTCAGGTCCGCTGAGGTGCAGCGGCTGCGGGCAGGCGTACGTGCTTGGCCAGGCCCAGGAAGCGCATCAGGCGGATGTGCTGCCAGGTGAGATCGATTTGGGGGCCAAAGCCGTGGCGAGCCGAGTGGGGAAAGGAGTGGTGGTTGTTGTGCCAGCCCTCGCCGAAGGTGAGCGCCGCGACCCAGGCGTTGTTGCGGGAGCCGTCACCGCTGTCGTGGGCAACGCTGCCCCAAAGGTGGGTGGCTGAATTCACCAGCCAGGTGCAGTGGTAAACAACGACCAGGCGCAGGGGGATGCCCCAGAGCACCAGGGCCCAGCCACCAGCGCCCGTGGCGGTGCCGATCCAAAACAGCAGGGCCGCTAGGGGCGCCTGCAGCAACAGGAAATTGGTGTTCAACCAGCGGTAGTAGGGATCTCTGGCGATATCGCCGGTGAACCTGGGCACGGCAGCCATGGCGGGGATGGGCTGGAGCATCCAGGCCATGTGGCTCCACCAGAAGCCCTTCAGGCTGGTGTGGTGGTCCACTTCCGTATCGGAAAACTTGTGGTGGTGGCGGTGCAGGCCCACCCAGTCGATCGGGCCGTGCTGGCAGCTGAGGGCGCCGCAGGTGGCGAAGAAACGCTCCAGCCACTGGGGTACCCGGAAGGCACGGTGGCTGAGCATGCGGTGGTAGCCGATCGTCACGCCCAGGCAGGCGGTGACCCAATAGAGCACCAGGAAGCTGGCCACGGCGGGCACGCTCCAGAACTGGGGCAGCAGGGCAACCAGCGCCAGCACATGGATGACGGCCATGAAGCCGATGGTGACCCAGGGGGTGGTTTTCGACCCCTGGGTGCTAGCGGCTTCGCCATGGCGCGGCCGGTGCAGGGCCTCGGCGCGGCGCTGGCCGCTGACGCCTTGGTTGATGAAGGCGGGCTTGCGGGTGGCAAGGCGCTGGGTGGCTGGTGCGCTGGGACTAACTGGTGCGGCCATAACGGACCGACTCCATACTGATCGGTAGAATAGTAGCAATACGGATCCATATCGCGTGGGATACCGGGAAGATCTCCTATCGGGCCGGGTCGCTTTTGCCCATCTGATCAAGGTGTGGCACGAGCGCAACGGCTGGTCGCACCGGGTGTTGCCGGCCCTGGCTGAGGCCCTCGATCTGGGCCGGGTCCACAACTCCCAGCTCTCAATGCTGCGCAACGGCAAGCTGGCCTCCCCCGGCCCGGAGGTGTTCCTGGCCCTTGGTCGTATCAATCAGCTGCTGGCCTGCGAGGTGCGTGGCGGCAGCCTGGGCGACGGCCTGCGCCAGCGCCTGGCCGACAGCCCCGAGCTGGTGGCGGCCCTGGAAACATCCGCCCTGCCCGTGCAGGACGAGGGCGCTCCGGTGCTGGGGCCCGGCGAACTGCTTGAGGTGTTTGTGGGCCTGCGCCAGCCGCCGGTGGCCTTTGATCTGCGTATCGATGCAGCCGAGGCGGTGCCCTTGAGTGCGGCCCTGGCCCAGTTGTTCACGGCGGGGCGGCCCTGGCGTTTGTGCCGCGAGCCGGTGCTGGCTGCCTATCCGGTCGAGAAGCGGCAGCGGCGGGAGCGGTTTGCCGAGGTGATGGCCGGCCAGCGCGATTTTTCGGCAGCTGAGCTCGACAGCGAACTCCCAGATCTGCGCCTCACCCTGGCTCGGCTTGGGGCGACGGGTGAGGCGGAGCTGGAGCCGGATCAGTTTCTTGAGCTGCTGCGCCAGCAGGCCAAAGCCATGGGTTTAACGGCTACCGGCGCCATGGCAAAACTGGATCTAGCCGCTGCCATTAGGCAGCAGCTCCAGGCTCCGCCAGCTAGCCCTTAGGAGGGGTTGTAGCTCGCTTCCCGCACTCGCTTAGCCCAGCCCAGCTTGCGCAGCAGCTTGATGTGCTGCCAGGTGATGTCGAACTCAAACCAGCGCAGGCCGTGGCGCGCTGAGTGGGGGAAGGCGTGGTGGTTGTTGTGCCAGCCCTCGCCGAAGCTCAGGATTGCCACCCACCAGCAATTGCGCGAAAGGTCGGGGGAATTGAAGTTGCGGTAGCCGCAGAAGTGGGTGGCTGAATTCACCAGCCAGGTGACGTGATACACGATCACCAGACGCAACGGGATCGCCCAGAGCACCAGGCCCAGGCCGCCGCCATGGACGCCGGCCAGCTCGCCATACCAATAGAGCGCGACGCCGAGCGGCAGTTGCAGCAGCAGAAACCAGCGATCCAGCCAGCGGTAGAAGGGGTCGCGCTGCAGGTCGCCGGTGAGCCGGCCCACGTGTTGCAGGGCCGGGATTTCGTGCAGCATCCAGTCGCTGTGGGCCCACCACAGGCCCCGGGCCGCGTCGTGGTGGTCGTTGGGTTGGTCGGAATACTTGTGGTGGTGGCGGTGCAGTCCCACCCATTCGATCGGGCCGCTCTGGCAGGCCAGGGCTCCCATCAGCACCAGGAGGTGCTCCAGCCACAGGGGCGCACTGAAGCTGCGGTGGGTCAGCATCCGGTGCAGACCCAGGGTCACCCCCAGCACGGTGGTCCAATAGAGCACCGCCAGCACCACCACGGCCTGCCAGCTCCAGAAGCGCGGCAGCAGGGCAAACACCGCACCCACGTGCATCGCCAGCATGAAGCTGGTGGTGCCCCCCTTGAACTTGCGCTGGCGGCCCGGCAGGGGTTGGCGCCTTTCGGATACAGCAGCGCGGATGCGCTGATCCTCAAGCGCGCTGGGTGTGGCCGCACCCAAAACTTGGGCCGAATCGGTGATGACTACCAAAGAACTCTCCGGGTGGTGCTCGCCCGATTCACGCCTGGGCAGCGGCGGAAATCTAGCTAGGCGTCGCCCGGCAACATGGGACTCCCTGAGGGTTAGGCAGATGGCGGATCCAGCGGAGGCCTTGGCCCGTCAGGCCGCCGAACGGGTGGCCGCTGCCGTGGCCGCCACTGCCGCTGCCGCCGCCCACCACACCAGCCAGGTGCAGCCCCGGCTGGCCCGGGTGCTTGAGGCTTTCGCCGCTGAGCGGCTCGGCACCCAGCACTTCGCTTCGGTGAGCGGCTATGGCCATGGCGACCAGGGCCGGGAGGTAATCGATCGGGTGTTTGCCCGGGTGCTGCAGGCGGAAGCCGCGGCCGTGCGACTGCAATTTGTCAGTGGTACCCACGCCATAGCAGCGGCGTTGTTTGGTGTGCTGCGCCCCGGCGACCGCCTGCTGGCCCTCACTGGCCGCCCCTACGACACCCTTGAGGAGGTGATTGGCATCCGCGGTAGCGGCCAGGGCTCCCTGGCGGAATTCGGCATCGCCTACGCCGAGCTGGCGCTCACCGACGCAGGCCTGGTCGATTTCGACGGCCTGGAGGAGGCCCTGGCGCTGCCCACCCGCATGGTGCTGATCCAGCGCAGCTGCGGCTACAGCTGGCGGCCGTCCCTGTCGGTGGCCCAGATCGGCCTGCTCTGCGAGCGGGTAAAAGCGCTCCAGCCCGGCTGCGTCGTGTTTGTCGACAACTGCTACGGCGAGCTGGTGGAGGCCCAGGAACCCACGGCGGTGGGGGCCGATCTGATTGCCGGCTCCTTGATCAAAAACCTCGGCGGCACCATCGCCCCCACCGGCGGTTACGTGGCCGGCCGGGCTGAGTTGGTCGAGCAGGCCTGCTGCCGGCTCACGGCGCCCGGCATCGGCGGCGAGGGGGGCACCAGCTTCGACCTCAACCGCCTGCTGGCCCAGGGGCTTTTCCTGGCTCCCCAGATGGTGGCTGAGGCCCTGATCTGCAGCGAGCTGGTGGCGGCCGTGTTCTCGGATCTGGGCTACGCGGTGCAGCCCCTGCCCGGTGCCCCCCGCAGCGATGTGATCCAGGCGGTGCGGCTCGGCGATCCCGAGCGGCTCAAAACCGTTTGCCGCGCCTTCCAGGCCGCATCACCGGTGGGCGCCTACCTCGATCCGGTGCCGGCGCCGATGCCCGGCTACGCCAGTGCCCTGGTGATGGCTGGCGGCACCTTCATCGACGGCAGCACCAGCGAGTTTTCCGCCGATGCGCCGCTGCGGGAGCCCTACGTGCTGTTTGCCCAGGGCGGCACCCACCGCGCCCATGCCCAGATCGCCCTGGAACGGGCCCTGGTGGCACTGGCGCAGGCAGGCCACCAGGTCTGATTACGCAGATCTCGCCGCTGGTTATCACTCCAGGGCCGACAGACTGGCGCCACCTTGCTGCTGCGTGATGGCGCTCCCCATCCCCGGTGATTGCCGCTACGCCGACAGCCACGAATACGTGCGCCCTGAGGGCGAGAGGCTGCGGCTGGGTCTGAGTGCCTTCGCCGTCGACCAGCTCGGCGACATCGTGTTTGTCGAGCTGCCTGCAGTGGGCGCCAGCCTTGTTCAGGGGGCCAGTTTTGGCAGCGTTGAATCGGTGAAGGCGGTGGAAGATCTGCTGGCGCCGGTGAGCGGTGTGGTGCTGGCCCGCAATGAGGCGGTGCTCGCTAGCCCGGAGGAGCTGCAGAACGATCCCTACGGTGAGGGTTGGCTGCTGGTGCTCCAGCCAGCTGATCCGGCCCAGCTCGCTGGCCTGCTGGATGCGGCCACCTACTCGGCCAAGGTGCAAGGCGCCTGATGGCAGCTGCGGACGCACTAGACCTCTCTTTTATTGGGCGCCATATCGGTCCGAGCGCCGCTGAGCAGCAGCGGATGTTGGCGGAACTCGGAGCGTCCAGCCTCGAGGCCCTGGCCGCCCAGGTGGTGCCCGCCGATTTGCTTCTAGATCCGGCGGCCTCGGCTGCGGGTTTGCCCGAGCCCTGCAGTGAGGCCCAGGCCCTGGCCGAACTTGCCGAGATCGCTGCGGCCAACCAGCTGCAGCGCAGCTTGATCGGCCAGGGCTACTACGGCACCGCCACGCCGGCGCTGATCCAGCGCCAGGTGTTTGAAAACCCCGCCTGGTATACCGCCTACACCCCCTATCAGGCCGAAATTGCCCAGGGCCGGCTTGAGGCCCTGCTGAATTTTCAGACCCTGATCAGCGAGCTCACCGGCCTGCCGATCGCCAATGCCTCCTTATTGGATGAGGCCACCGCCGCGGCCGAAGCCATGGCCATGGCCAGCGCTGTCTGCAAGCGCCCCGCTGCAGTGCGCTTTCTGGTGGATCGGGCCGTGTTCCCCCAGACCCTGGCGGTGCTGCAAACCCGGGCCGAGCCCCTGGGCATCCAGCTCGAGCTGGTGGCAGCCGAGTCGCTGGCTGCAGCCCCCATGCCAGCGGATGCTTTTGGTTTGCTGATCCAGCTGCCTGGCCGCCAGGGCCGGCTCTGGGATCCCAGCGAACTGCTGGCTAGCGCCCGCCAGGCCGGGGTGATCACGGCTGTGGCGATCGATCCCCTGGCCCAGGTGCTGCTGGAGCCGGTGGGTCACCTCGGCGCTGATATCGCCGTCGGCAGCGCCCAGCGCCTGGGGGTGCCGCTCGGTTTTGGTGGTCCCCATGCCGCTTTTTTTGCCACGGGCGAGCAGTTCAAGCGCCAGATCCCCGGCCGCCTGGTGGGGCGCTCGCTGGATGCGGCAGGCCAGCCGGCCCTGCGCCTGGCCCTGCAGACCCGCGAACAGCACATCCGCCGCGACAAGGCCACCAGCAACATCTGCACCGCCCAGGTGCTGTTGGCTGTGATGGCTGGCTTTTATGCCGTGCACCATGGCCCTGATGGCCTCGAGGCGATCGCCCGGCGCTTGCTCAGCCTGCGGGCGGACCTTGTGGCTGGCCTGGAGGCCCTCGCTCTGCCGGTGTTGCCGGGCCAGGGTTTTGACACGGTGTGGCTGCCCCTGCCTCCGGATCAGGCCGAGGTGCTGGTGGCCGCTGCCCTGGCGGCCGGCTTCAACCTGCACCAGGCAGAAGATGGCGTTGGCATCAGCCTTGATGAGCTGAGCAGCGCCGCGGAGCTGGAGCGGCTGCTGCTGGCGCTGGCTGGCTGCGCTGAGCCCTGGCGGGAGCTGGGCAACAGCCCGCCTTCTGGCCCGGCCATGCCCCTGCGCCAGCAGCCCTGGTTGCGGCAGAGCGTCTTCCACCGCTACCGCAGTGAAACCGATCTGTTGCGCTACATCCAGCGCCTTTCAGCCAAGGATCTATCTCTGGTGCACGGGATGATCCCCCTTGGCAGCTGCACCATGAAGCTCAATGCCGCCGCCGAGCTGGCGCCGGTGAGCTGGCCGGCCTTCAGCCAGCTGCACCCCTTCGCCCCGGCTGAGCAGGCCGCCGGATACCAGCTTCTGGCGGCGGATCTGGAGCGCTGGCTGGCGCTGATCACCGGTTTTGCCGGTGTGTCGCTGCAGCCCAATGCCGGCTCCCAGGGGGAATATGCCGGCCTGCTGGCGATCCGGGCCTGGCACCGCAGCCGGGGGGAAGCCCATCGCACCGTTTGTTTGATTCCCACCAGCGCCCATGGCACAAACCCAGCCAGCGCCGTGATGGCTGGCCTGCAGGTGGTGGCGGTGGCCTGCGACGAGGCCGGCAACATCGATCTCGCCGACCTGGAGGCCAAGGCCGCTGCCCACGCCGAGCAGCTGGCGGCGCTGATGGTCACCTATCCCTCCACCCACGGCGTGTTTGAGCCGGCTATTCGCCGTATCTGCGAGCTGGTGCACGCCCGCGGCGGCCAGGTGTACCTCGATGGTGCCAACCTCAACGCCCAGGTGGGCCTGTGCAAGCCAGGCCTCTACGGCGCCGATGTCTGCCACCTCAACCTGCACAAGACCTTCTGCATTCCCCACGGCGGCGGCGGCCCCGGCGTGGGCCCGATTGCGGTGGCATCCCATCTACTGCCTTTCTTGCCGGGTGCCGTAGGGGTTGAGTGCGGAGGGGTGGGGCCTGTGGCTGCGGCACCCCTGGGCAGTGCTTCGATTCTGACGATCAGCTGGATGTACATCCGCATGATGGGCGGCGCGGGCCTGCGCCAGGCCAGCCAGGTGGCCCTGCTGGCTGCCAACCTGCTGGCCGCCCGCCTGGAGCCCCACTTCCCCGTGCTCTACCGGGGCATGGGCGGGCGCGTGGCCCACGAGTGCATCCTCGATCTGCGGCCGCTCAAGCGCAGCTGCGGCCTGGAGGTCGATGACCTGGCCAAGCGTCTGATGGACTACGGCTTTCATGCCCCCACGGTGAGCTGGCCAGTGGCGGGCACGGTGATGGTGGAACCCACGGAAAGCGAGTCGCTCGCTGAGCTCGACCGCTTCTGCGCGGCCATGGTGGCGATCCGCCAGGAGGCCGCGGCGCTGGAGGCCGGCAGCGCCGATCCCCTCAACAACCCCCTCAAGCGAGCCCCCCACACCCTGGCCGCCGTGACTGCCGACCAGTGGGACAGGCCCTATACCCGCCAACAGGCGGCATTTCCGGCTGGTGAGGATCAGCGCCTATCGAAGTTTTGGCCGGCGGTGGCCCGGATTGACAACGCCTACGGCGATCGCAACCTGGTGTGCACCTGCCCGAGCATGGAGGAGCTTGCAGGGCAGGCGCTGGCAGAGCAGGAACTGGCCCAAGTGGTGGCAGCTGCCACTGTTCTTTAGTGCCGTCATGACGCACACTGTGCGGGCTTGACGCCTCTTAACAGGCAAAATCAGCGCCTAAGCCATTCATCTTCGGGACCATGAAGGGCAGCAACGACGGAACTGGTACAGGAACGGGCCAGGTGCTTCGGGTGGAGGGCACCAACGTGGTGCGTGTTCCTTTTGGTGTGCGTCGCTCCCGCCGCCCCCGTCCCCAGCGCCCCGATCACTGGGCCACCCTGGTGCTGCCTTTTCATATCCACCACGATCCAACGCCACCCCCCCAGGCAGCTTGAAGTTGGGTTTGGCTAAATCAAGCCGCTTAAATTGCTTCGTCCAAGCGCCAATCAACTAGGGCTTTGACGTCAGCCAGCGAGCTGGCGGGGGCCCGAAATGGCAGCAGATGCATGGGACTGCGCTCCGGGCGCACCAGCCAGGTGAAATCGGCCTGGGGAATTAGCACGAACCCCCGATAACGCACCGTTGCCCGCACCCCGCGGGGATGGTTGCCAGTTGAGGCGATAGCTGTGCTGGCGCTGGCCATCCCTGGGGTCAAAACTGCAGCCATTGCAGCGGGCTTGCGGCAAATTTGCGGCCGTTTACTGAATTGCTTTGGGATTGCCGTTACACCCTGCAAAAAACCTGGGCGGGTCTAGTCCTAGACCCCTGAAACCCCTTTGGAGCACTGGGTTTTTGTTCTGTTGCCCTCGTCGTAGCGATAGGTGAAGAAGGTGTGCTGGGCTACAAAAATTGCAGCCCGGTTGGGGTATCAAACGCCCAGAAGTTGGGGTTCCCGGTAGGGCACGAAGCTGGCCTTGCGGGCGCCGCAGATCGGGCAACGCCAGTCGTCGGGGATCGCTTCAAAGGGGGTGCCCGGAGCGATGCCGGAATCGGGGTCGCCGGCGGTGGGGTCGTAAATCATCGAGCACAGTTTGCAGATCCACTTGCCCGCTACGGGCTCGTCTGCCTCTCCGGCCACCCCCTTGCCCTGCAGGGCTTCGAGGGCGATGCCATAGCGCTCGGCGTGGTGCTGCTCGATCGGCGTCAGCAGGCCGAAGTTTTTGGCGGCGGTGCGAAAGATGCCGGCGTGCTGCTGTGATTCGTCGATCTGCTCCTGGAATTCAGCTGCGGCTTCGCCATCGCGATCGATGCGGGCCTGGTCGGCAAACTCCGGATACATGGTGGTGTACTCGTAGGTTTCGCCCTCGATTGCGAGCTCCAGGCAGCGGTTGAGCAGGGCCTGCTTCTTCTCGCCGGAGAGGTTGGCGGGATCGTCGATGACGAGTTCGGGATGGAGCAGCCGGAAGTGGGCGAAGGCGTGCTCTGTTTCCTGGGCAGCGGTATCGCGAAACAGCTTGGCCAGCTCGGGGTTGCCGACCTGCTTGGCCACCTCCGCGAAAAATAGGTATTTGCGGTTGGCCATGCTCTCGCCGCCAAAAGCGGCTTCAAGATTCGCCTTGGTGCTGGGCTTGGCGATATCCATGGCTTGGCAGGTGTTGCAGTTAATGGAGAGTTTAGCTTGCCCGAAGTCGAAACGACTATGAGTTAGCCCTGCTGGCGTGGCTCGATGGCCCCGGGCCTTGCGGTTCTCAGTAGTTGGCGCCGCTGCGGCGCTGGTGCACGGCCGTGGTGGCGCTGGCGTCTAGCACGCCGCCCTGGCTCACCTGGGCATACAGCAGCCAGTGGTCGCCGCATTCCATGCGCTGCTGCACCGTGGCGTCCAGCCAGGCGAGGGCCTCAGGTAGAAGCGGTTGGCCGCTGGGGCTGTGCTCGAGCTCCAGGCCGGCGAAGCGGTCGGCGCCTGGGGCAAACGGCTGCAAAAACTGCTTCATCGGACCGGTTTCACGCCCTGCGGCCAGCACGTTGAGAGCAAAGCGATCGCCGACGTGCAGTAGGGCCTCCACCGCCCGGTCTTTGGCTACGGCCACGGTGAAGCCTGGTGGCGAGAAGCTGGCCTGGCTCACCCAGCTGGCCACCATGGCGCTGCTGAGGCGGCTCCCCCCCTCCCCTTTGCTGGTGGTGAGCACGCACAGGGAGCCCACCACCCGGCCCAGGGCCTGCACTGCTGGATTGCTGCGGCTCTCGCTGAGGCCGCCACTGGCGGTTCGGCGTTGCACCTTGCGCTGTTCGCTCTGCAGTTGGCGGCCCAGGGCGGTGCCGGTTTCTTCGATGGCTTTGAGGCTGGCCGCATCGGGGCTGAACTTCACCTTGATCGGTTCAAAGGCGAAGTGGAAGCCGCCATCGCGCAGCTTGCTCTCCAGCAGATCCAGGGCTTCACCGCTCCAGCCAAAGCTGCCAAAGACCCCAACCGGCTTGCTGCGGTCGCCCTCAGCTAGCACCGTGCCCAGGGCTGACACGATCGGTGTGGGGGCATGGCCGCCGAGGGTGGGAGAGCCGATCAAGATTGCATCGCAGCTGCGGATCGCCGCCAGCAGCTGCTCAGGTGGCGTGAACTCGCAGTTGATGCTCTCCACCCGCACGCCGGTGCGGGCGACCCCCTGGGCGAGGGCATCGGCGATGGCGGCCGTGTTGCCGTAGGCGCTGGCAAATAGCAGTGCCACCGATAGGCGCGCCCGCTCCTGGGTTGCGCCCCAGCGGTGGTAGTCGTTGAGCAGGCTGCGCCAGCTCTCGCTGATCGCCGGCCCGTGGCCGGGGGCAATGGTGCGGATTTCGAGTGCTTCGAGCCGCTCCACCACCGACTCCACCTGGCGCGCCATCGGTGCCATCAGGCAGTCGTAGAAGTAGCGGCGGTCTTCCTCACTGCTGCTGCGGTTGGCTTCAGCGAAGCTCTCGCTGCAGAGGTGGGCCGCGAAAAATTTGCCGCTCATCAGCAGGCCGCTGGTCTCCTCGAAGGCCATCAGCGCCCCGGGCCAGCGGGGGGTGGGGGTGGGAATCAGGCGCAGCACGTGGCCATCGACGAGGTTGCGGCTGGCCTCCTGCTTCACCACATCGATCCGAGGCAGCGCTGGGATCGGCTCTGGGGTTGTTTCGCTGCCGGGGGCGGCCGGTTTCTGCAGGTTCCAAAGCTCTTCGAGCAGCTTGGCGCCGGCGTTGGAGCTAACCAGCAGCAGCTTGGGCCAGCGGGCCGCCAGTTGGTGCAGCAGAGCTACCCGATTGGGGTTGACGTGACCCACCACCACCTTCAAGGGGGCCTCGGCCGGCACCAGCTTCGCCAGCTCCGCCAGGAAGGGCTCGGCAAAGGAGGCCCCGGGGGGATGGACCAGCAGGGGCACCTGCTGGAACAGGAAGCTGTTGGCGGTGGTGCCGCGCTCCAGGCCGTATTCCACCTCGAAGCGCAGCCGGGTGGGGCTCAGCCCCTTGAGGCAGATCAGCCCCGGCTCGATGGGGAGCTGGATCACCCGACGCTCCAGGTTTTTTGCGCCCATGGTTCGCCCTTTGGGGAGGAGAGGACTCTAGAAAGACAGCCCGACCGATTTGTTTACTTGCCCCATCGATGGAGCGTCCTTAACGTTCTTGTAGCAGGCTCGACTTTTCATCGAAGAACCATTTTCCTTTGGCGATAGTTTTCTCCTTACAGGGGATGCAAGTCGTTCCAATGGCGGCTTCTCCAAACGGCATGCCTGGTCGCGCCCTGATCCCCTGCTGATTGGACTGGAAGCCCCCCTGAGTGGGGACCAACGTGCCAATGGTCGCGACATGTGGCGTGGCGCCAAGCTCGCGGCGGAGCAGATCAACCTTGAGGGAGGCATCCTCGGCCGGCGCGTCAAGCTGCTGCGTGCTGACGACCAAGCCGATCCTGAGCGGGCCCTACCGGTAGCGCGTAGCCTGCTGCGCCGTGGCGCCGATGCCGTGATCGGTCCCTACAACTCAGGTGTGGGCGTGATCAACCTGCCCTGGTATGTGGATCAAAAGATCCTGCCGGTACATCTCACCTCCACTAACCAGACAGATGGCCTGGGGGTGACTGTGCAGCCTAAGAATGATCAGATTGCACCTGTTGATATTGCCTACATCACCTCCCGCCAGGTGAAGCGTGTGTCGATGTTGGTGGATCCCTCTGATTTCACCAGCGACCTGGCCGATCAGGTGGAGAAGGGGCTCAAGGCCGATGGGGTCGAGGTGAAGCGCTTCAGCATCACGCCCGGTAGTGCCGACTACCAGGCCGAGATCGCCCAAGCCCTCGCCAGCAATCCCCAGCTGGTTTATTCGAGCAGCTACTACCCGGAGGGCAGCAAGATCGCCCGCGCCCTGGTGGCCAGCGGTACCTCTGCTGAGCCCTTCATGTGCCTCAGCAATGTGGATGCGGCCTTTGTGACTGAAGCGGGCCTGAAGGTGGCCCGCCGCTGCACCTTCAGCGGCACGCCTGAGTCGGCCCAGCTCCCCGACGCCCAGAACTATGTGAACGCGTACAGGGAACGTTTCGATCGCGAACCCAACGTTTGGGGTGCCTTCACTTACGACTCACTCAAGCTTCTGGATAAAACGATGGAGGAGGTCGGTAGCACCCGCTACAAGACGGTTCTGGACCAGTTGCGGCAGACCAAGGGATACGAGGGGCAGACCGGACGCATCAGCATCGACCCGATCACGGGCAACCGCGTGAAGGTGCCGGTGTTCGCCTTGAGGGTCAACGGGCAGGGTGACTACGTTATTAAGGACGACACCTGAATCAAGGACGACACCTGAGCATCAGTAGTGGTTCCCCACTTTGCGGTGGTGCACCGCGGTGCTGGCTTCGGTGTCGGCCACGTTGCCCTGCTCCACCTCGGCATAGATGATCCAGTGGTCGGGGCCTTCTAGGCGTTGCACCACGCGGCAGCCCAGGTAGGCCAGGGCATCACCGAGCACCGGCCCGCCAGTGGCGGCGCCCTCGAGGGTGCTTACGCCGGCGAAGCGGTCGGCGCCGGGCGGGAAGCGCTTGAGGAAATGGCGCAGCAGCTCCTGGTGGTTGTCCTCCCGCAGGATGTTGAGCACGAAGCGATCATCTACTTGCAGCAGCGCCTCGATGGCCCGGTCTTTGGCTACCGCCACCGTTAGGCCGGGGGGCTCGAAACTTGCCTGGCTAACCCAGCTGGCCACCATCGCTGAGCTGCGCGTCCCCTCCGGTGTCTCCTGCCGCGCTGTCACCACATACAACCCCCCGGATAGGCGACCCAGCGCCTTGTCGAGATCGGCATCGAGAGACTTCATCGCGGCGATTGTCTTCTCCTTGGTGAGCAGCTGACCCAGGTCAGTGCCGGCTTCCTCGCAGCGCTGATAATCGTTTCCGCCAGGCACCTGGCGCACCCGCAACGGTTCAAAGGCAGTTTTCTGGCCGAGGCTGCGCAGCTGGCTTGCCACGGTGTCGATTGGTTGGTCGTCGCCGCCGAAGGCGTCGTAGCTGCCCACCCACTGCTTTGGCTTGAGGGCCGCCAGCAGGGTGCCGATCGCAGCCTGCAGCTCGGCATCGGGCCGGGCTGGCCAGGTGGGCACCACCACGGCGCTGGCTTCACCGATCAGAGCACTGAGCTCCTGGGCGTCGGTGGCGCGCAGATCCACCAGCTGCACTGCAGCGCCGGCCTTGCCGATGCCGCGGGCAATCGCCTGGCTGAGCCGGTCACAGAAGCCGTATTGGCTCAGATAGCAAACGGCTGCATAGTTTTCGCCCGTGCTGCGCTGAGAACTCCACTCGCGGTAGTCGCCCAGCCACAGGCCAAGGTGGTGGCGCAGCAGCGGCCCATGGCCCACCGCCACTGTGCTGATCTCCGGCAGGCCATCCATGCGCTTCAAGGCCTGCAGCACGCTGCGGGCGTTGGGGCCCATCAGGCAGTCGTAATAGAAGCGAAAGTCGGGCGCGATCGCCCCCGGATCCACATCAAATAGGTCATCGGAGCAGTAGTGCAGGCCGAAGGCATCGCAGGTGTAGAGGATGCCGGTGCCGTGGTCGAAGGAAAAGATCGTGTCGGGCCAGTGCAGGTTGGGGGCGCTGAGAAACTCGAAGCGGTGGGCCACGCCACTGGTGGGGTTGGTGCCCAGATCGAGCTCTTCGCCGCTTTTCACCGCCCGGCTTTTGAAGGGCCGGTGCACCTGATTCTCAAGAAACTGGATCGCCACCTTGGAGCCCACGATCTCGATCTCGGGGTTGAGCTCGAGCAGGTGGGCTATCAGGCCCGAGTGGTCGGGCTCTGTGTGGGAAACGATCAGGTGATCGATTGCTTTTGGGTCGATCTGCTCCTGCAGCAGCGGCAGCCAGGTGCCTTCAAATTTGAGGTGGCTGGTGTCGATCAGGGCGGTGCGCTCGCCCCGCACCAGGAAGCTGTTGTAGGTGGTGCCGTTGCGTAAGCCAAACTCAATATCGAAGCGGGAGCGGTCCCAGTCGAGCGAGCGGATCGCGGTGGTGTCCGGGCCGATCGGCTCGCACTGCAGGCTGAGGCGGCTGCCACCCACCGCAGCAGGCGTGCTGCCGTTAACGGTGCTACTGGCCTGATTGGTGCCGTGGCTGGCTACTTCCATGGCTCCCTGATGGCTTTGGTAGTGCAACTTTAGGCAGGCTCCATTGGGCTCGGTTTGTCCCAGGCCAAACCCAGCCCTGGGCCGGGGTTGGTTGCCAGGATCGCTAAGGATCTCCATCTCTATTTCCACTTTCACTTCCAAGCGGGTCACGGCCTGGATTGTCGATGCTGTGGCCCGCCTCCGCCTTTGTTGCCGGCGGGATCAGGTTTGAATTCTCGGCCCCCCAGGCTCGCTGGCTCAACACCGCTATGGCTTTGTGTCCTCGGGCGATCGGCCCAGTTGCTCGCTGTCCATGCGCCGCATGCGCTGGTGCTGTTGTTGCTGCCGTTCGGACTGGAGCGTGCGTTGAAGGGATTCACACTGCAAGGCCAATTCGCGGATCAGCGCTTGCTCGAAGATCGGCGACACATCGATGAGTTCACTGAAGCCGGTGTGAATGAACACCAGGGCGCTGCAGCCCTGGGAGGCGGCCACGAATCTGGCCTTCGCCGCACTGCCGTGATCACCGAAATAATCGGCTAGCCCAACGATCGAGCCCCCGCGATGCTCGGCGAGCGTTTTCGGGGCCGAACCCGGCACCAGGCTCTCCCGTTGCTCGCAGCAGCCATCTAAAATTATCAATACCCCAGCGCTTGGTAGCTCGATGGGATCCCCCTGACGCCACTGCTGCAGGCTGCAGAGGCGATGGAGGGCCAGCAGGGCGCCGGGTTCGAGGCGCTGGATCAGGGGCTGTTCGGTGATCAGCGTGAGGATCTCGCGGCTCGCCAGCTGCTCGCCCTGCAGAAAGGCCGTCAGCGTTGCGCTGGTCGGCAGGCCGGTGCGGGGTGTCTGAGTCAGGCGTTCGGAGCGCGGGGCGTCCAGCTGGCGCAGCACCATCAGGGCCCACAGCGACACGCTGGGGTCGGTATCCAGCCAGAGCCCTTCCAGTATTTCCCCTGCTGCTGGTAAGGGGGACAGCTGGAGCGGGCTCAACGTCACTCCATCGAGCCAGGTGTTGATCGCCGTGGTGGTGTCATCCTCAGCGGCCAGGAAGGCCAGCACATTGGGCGAGAGGCCGCGCAATAGGGCTAGGCAGGCTTCATCGGGCCGGTGCTCCTCACGGGCGGTAAGGCCACTGCGGATCAGGGCCACCAGGTCGGGGAGGAAACGGGCGATCTGGCGGTCGAGGCTGAGTACCAGCGGCGCGGCCAGGGGCAGCCGCTGGCTCATTTCAGCGAGGCTCTCTCTGCGGGCCATGGCCTGGTTCACGAGCTGCAATCGCTGGCTGAGCTGCCGTTCGCCGAATTGGGATCCGGGGCCGAAGTCGTTCAGCAGCTGGGCCCAGCTGTCGTCATCGAGACCACTCTCGATCTGGATGCGGTTGAGCCGCCCGCGCCCGTGGGCATCGAGGCGATCGATATGCAGCACCGTGGATCCGCTCAGGAGCAGCAGGTCTTCGATCTCCTGGGCGGCAGCGTTGCGGCAGAGGTTGAGACCGGCAAGGTCCTCGGCACTCAGGCTGGTGATTCGTGCGTCTTCGCTGGTAAGGATCTCCAGGGCGCTCTGGTGATCGGCATCATCGAGCCCCAGGCTGGTGCGCAGGTCGACCAGGGCCTTGAGGGAGGCGGTGCGATCCAGGCGCCCCTGGCTGATCAGATCCCTCAGCACATCGAGGTAGATGCTGCGGCGTTGGGAGGTTTCCTGCACCGGCAGGGCATTGGCCAACACGAACACCTCCCCCGGGCTGAGATCGTCCAGTTGGCGCCCGGCCAGCAGGGGTTGAAGATCAGGTCCGAGCCTGGCCAGCCGCCGCCGCAGGCTGGTGCTGGTGCTCTCCCGTTCGTAGAGGCCGCGGTCGCGATCCCAGTTGCGATAAAGCCACACCGAGCTGATAGCCACGATCACCAGATTCAGCTCCAGCTTCAGCGAGAGCAGCGTTGTGCCGCTGTCGAGCAGATTGCCCTTGAAGAAGAAGTAGGTGTTGATCGCCGTGAAGGTGGCCAGCAGCCGGGTGCGGTGGATCGCCCGTTCCTTCGCCAGCTCAGGGGCGGCGGAGCTGAGCTGGTTCCGTTGCAGCTGTTCGATCTGGTGGAACAGCCGTTCCGACACGACGCCCCCCGCGCTGAGCAGGGCCGGCACGGCAAGCAATCGCGGCAGCTGGGGCCAGCCCGCCGGCAGCAGCGATTGCCACGCCATGGCTGCCAGGCGGCCGTCGTAGGTGTACAGGTTGCTGCGCAGGTAGTCGATCCCATGGCCGCTGGCTTCGGCTGGGGCGTCGCTCTGGATCAGCAGAAAGAACGCCAGGATCAGGCCTGGGTAGGAGTACCAGGCCCAGGCCATGCCCCGCTTGCCGCTCAGGCTCTGCCAGTAGGTGCGCTCGGCATCGATATCGAAACAGGGTTTGGCGCAGGCCACGCAGGTACTGATGTCCTGGCCCTGGGCTCCCACCGTGCGGCACATCGACTGGGTCGTTTTGCTGCCGCCGCCCAAGTGGGCCTGGGAGCTGAGCAGGCTGCGCGGTCCGCTGAGGATCTGCTGGGCCGGAGCGAACGGACAGAGGTACTGGCAGAAGGTTTTGCCTCCGTAGGCCCAGCCGCTGATCAGGGCGGCCAGCAGGGAGGCTGCAAACAGCAGGGCCAGGATCGGCCCGTTGCTGTTGGCGATCAGCAGCCGCAGGCTCAGGCCGGCGATCAGCAGGCTCCACTGCAGCTGGATGTGGTGGCGCGCCAGCCAGGACGACTCCGAAATCGCCGCCACCTGGGGCTTGCCGGCGCGGTTCAGCACCGTGCGCTGCCATCCCAGCGCTCGGAATAGCTGGGAAACAAAGGACAGCGGGCAGATGCGCCGCCAGAGTTCATGGCTGAGCAGCACCGCCAGGATCACCAGCGGCAGGCCGACATTCCAGAAGAGGTCGTTGCCGATGCCGGGACGGTAGATGGTCGCCTCCCGGCAGGCGATGGAGCGATAGGCAGGGCCTAGTTCCGGCCTCAGCAACAGAGCGAGCAGCCCGAGCCAGCCGAGTAGCAGGGCCCAGCGGGCGATCCGCGCCTGCGCTTCAGACCAGCGGTTGAACCAAGTGATCAATCTGGCTTCCCGCCGATGGCAAGGGTTTCAGCTCATCCTGATTTGTTTTTTGGGATTGGCAATTAGCCGAGTGTCTGCAGGGCCCAACAGTCGTCGCGGGCGACGGCCATAAAAAAGGCCCGGCGGGTCGGCCGGGCCTGGGAGGGTTCTCTTCTCTCTCGTGTCCGCTCGGCCCTGATCAGCCCTCCACCTGCACCTGAACCGTGGTGAGGTTCTGGGCCTTTGGTGCCGTCACGGTGAGCAGGCCATCGCGGTAGTGGGCTTGCAGGCTTTCGCGGTTGATGCCGCCGGGAAAGCGGAAGCTGCGGCTCCAGGTGCCGTAGCGGAATTCGCTGATCAAGGAGGTCTGTTTGGCGACCGGGGGAGAGCCATCGGGGCTTGGCTGGCGGCGCTCGGCGTTGATCACCAGGCTGCGGTCGGTGGCCTTGACGTCGATCGAGGTCTTATCGACACCGGGAAGCTCCAGGGCGATTACATAGGTGTCGTCGGTTTCGTGCACCTCGGCGGCCGGCACTCGCTCGGCGGCGGGACGCTCGGCAGCGCGCAGTTGTTGCTCGAGTAACTCGAAGGGGTGTTGGTGCAGGGTGAGCATCGGATGTTCTCCGGGACACAGCCAATGTGCTGCGGCCAGCCGGGCGACGGCAGGGGGCAACCGCCCGATTTGGTTCGGCCCTTACGGCCCCGTTCGGTTGGCACCACTGGCAGGTAGGGGCAACCGGCAGCGCTGCTTTAAGGCGGCGATCACCCGGCCGGTGGCGTCGGGATGGCCCTGCACGCTGAAGGCTTCCCGCTCCAGTTGCCGCTTGCCGTGGTGGTATCGGGTGGTGAGGATGCCGCTGATTTCCTGCTCCACCACCGGGTTGAGCCGCACGCTCCAGCCCAAGGGCTGCAGCACGCCGGTGGGACAGCTCTGGGCTGCGTGAATGGCCTCATGCAGCAACACCTGCCGGCCGATGCCCAGCTCGAAGGCCACCGGCGCGATCCAGAGGGTGCGCGTTTTGGCTTGGAACAGGCCGTAGGCGCCGCGTACTGGCGGCGGGGCCAGCCGCACCTGAAAGCCTCGCTGCTGCAGGGTGCTAACCAGGGGGCGCAGCTCGGCGGGCAGCTGGGGCGGCGGTGCTGGGATGGCGGCGATCACAACAGGTTTGCCTTCACAACAGTTGGGTGCATCACAACAGCCACCAGCGGCTGAAGCGGGCGGCTTGGCCGCAGGGCTGACCGCTGCCGTCGCGCAGGGTCCAGAGGCGGGCGGCTTCGATGGCAAAGCGGCGGCCGCGGCTGTCGATGCGGATGCCCCGGTAGCCCGCGATCGCTTCTTGGGCTTGGGCTACCAGCAACGCCTGGCGGCGGCTGGCCCGCTCGGCTGGCTCGGCGGTGAGCCGCGACGGCATGCCCACCAGCTCGGCCCAGGGGCGCTGCCACAGGCGCAGGGCCGCCCGGTTGGCATAGATCAGCCTTGGCCCTGGATCGCTGCTGGGATCGGCGCCGTCATGGGCCAGCAGCACCAGTTCGGCTGCAAACAGCTCCTGGGCCACCAGCAGGGGCGAGGCGTCGGCGGCTAGGCCGGCGATCAGGGGGGTGCCGAAGGCGCGCTGGTAATTGCTGAGCAGGCACAGGGCCAGACTTTGGGCCGCCGGCGTTAGCCAGGGGGGCGGGCTTAGGGGATCAGCCGTCATCACCGTTGGCCGGGCCCATGGCCTTGGCCATGGCTAGGGCAGCCAGCTGCTGGCCGTGGGCCTTGAGGTGCTCCAGGAAGTGGAGATTGGCCTCGGGGAAGCGGGGTTCTTCCGCAAGGGGCAGGGGACCGGCGGCATCGAGGCCGGTGTCGCCCTCCAGGGCTGGAGTGATCACAACCAGATCCGAATCGAGGGCTGCGCCGTAGCGCCACCAGCGGTTTGGGTCCTTGATGGCTGGATGCACCGGTTGCAGGGCCACCGCGGCGACCGGCTGGGAGCCCTGTTTGGCGGCAGCCTGTCTGGCCTGTTTTGCCAGCGCCTTGCGCCGTCGCTTGGCCAGGTCGGCCAGCAGTTGGGCCCGGGTGCGGCCGCGCATTTGGAACAACACAAAGGGGTCTTCGCTGAAGCGATCGCCCATCAGGTAATAAACGGCGCTGACGTGTTTGCAGGGGTTCGCCTTATCGGGGCAGCTGCATTCGCTGCGCACCTCCTGCAACTTGAACGGAAACAGGCGCTTGCCGCTGGCCGCGAAGGCGCGCTCGATGTCCTGGGGCATGACACCGGCCAGCAGCTGGGCCGACCAGCGCGCCTTCTGGGTGAGGGCGTCGAGCACGTAGTTCCAGTCGTCGTCGTGGAGCACGTCGAGCCAGAGCTTCACCTTGTAGGGCTCCTCATCGGTGCCCTGCACCCGGGCATGCACTCGCCGCCCCTCAAAGCGGATCGAGGTGACATTGCCGCTGCGGGCATATTCCCAGGCGCGCTCCAGTCGCTTCTTGAAGCGGTAGGAGTTGATCAGCTCCATCCACTGCTCCACCCACCAGGGCTGCTGGGCCAGGCCCTGGTCGCCGAGCTGGGTGTTGATGGTGCTGGCGTAGGTGGTGGGGGTGAGGGTCATGGATTCAATCCTCCTCGCTCAGGGCCACTAGATCTTTGAGCTGGCCCACATCAAAGCCGCCGAGCCAGTCTTCACCGGAGCCGACGATCTCAGCGGCCAGCTTTGATTTTTCCTTGATCATGCGGTCGATCTTTTCTTCCACCGAGCCGCTGGTGATGAACTTGTGCACCAGCACCCGATTTTGCTGGCCGATCCGATAGGCCCGGTCGGTGGCCTGGTTTTCCACGGCCGGGTTCCACCAGCGGTCGATGTGGAAGACGTGGCTGGCTCGGGTGAGGTTGAGGCCCACACCGCCAGCTTTGAGCGACAGCAAAAATAGCTGGGGGCCGCGGGGGTCGTCCTGGAAGCGATCGACCATCGCCTGGCGTTCGGTTTTGCTGGTGCTGCCGTAGAGGAACGGCACCTCCTGGCGCCATTTGCGCTCCAGGTGGGCCTTGAGCAGTAGCCCCCACTCGGCGAACTGGGTGAACAGCAACGCCCGGTCGCCCGCCTCGATCACCTCCTCGAGGATCTCTTCGAGCCGCTGCAACTTGGCGCTGCGGCTGCTGAAGCTGCCGTTGCCGCTGGCCAGGGCGGTCTCGGCGTTTTCCTTTAGGGCCAGAGCCGGGTGGTTGCAGATCTGCTTGAGCTTGGTGAGCAGGGCCAGCACCTGGCCGTGCTTCTGGCCCAGCGGTGCCCGGGCGATGGCATCGAGGCTCTCGTCGACTGTCTTGTTGTAGAGCTTCTTCTGCTCTGGAGCCAGGCCCACCCATTCGTTGAGCTCCACCTTCTCCGGCAGGTCGGAAATGATCGACTTGTCGGTTTTGAGGCGCCGCAGGATGAAGGGCCCCACCCGGCTTTTGAGATCCCGCAGCGACGACATGTCGCCGTAGCGCTCGATCGGCAGCCGGTAGCGCTGGCGGAAGAAGGGCTCATCGCCCAGCACCTTGGGGTTGAGGAAATCCATCAGCGCCCACAGCTCGCTGACCCGGTTTTCCACCGGCGTGCCGGTGAGGGCAATCCGGAAGCGGCTGCCCCCTTTGCCGCCGCGGCTGGGGCGGGCCAGGTCCCGGGCCGCTTGGCTTTGTTTGGCGGTGTGGTTTTTGATCGCCTGGGCTTCGTCGATCACGACCCCCTGCCAGTCGATGCTCTCGAGCAGCTCGCTGTCGCGCTGCAGCAGGCCGTAGCTGGTGAGCACCAGATCCACGCCTTTGAGGGCTTTTTTGAGGGCCTCGGGGCTGGAGGGCCGGCGCGGGCCGTAGTGCTCCCACACGCCCAGCTCGGGGGTGAAGCCGTGGGCTTCCCGCTTCCAGTTGGTGAGCACCGAGGTGGGCGCCACCAGCAGCACCGGCCGTTTGAGCTCGTCTTCGGCCTTGAGGTGCTGCAGGAAGGCCAGCAGCTGGATCGTTTTGCCCAGGCCCATGTCGTCGGCCAGGCAGGCTCCTTGGTCGAAGCGGTGCAGGAAGGCCAGCCAGCCCAGGCCCCGCTCCTGATAGGGCCGCAGCTGGCCTGAGAAGCCAGGTGGGGCGGGCAGGGGGTCGGGGGCCTTCTGCTGGTGGTATTGCTCCAGCACGGCCTGCAGCCGCGGGCCGGCATCGAAGTGGTGCACCGGCAACCGGTGGAAGGTGTCGCCTTCGCTGGCGGTGAGCCGCAGGGCGTCGTCGAGGCTCAGGCCCGGTTTGGCGCCGCTGAATTTATTGGCGTTCTTGAGATCGAGGGGCCGCAGCTCGATCCAGGCCCCCTTGTGCTGCACCAGGGGGCTGCGTTTGGTCTCCAGGCGATCCAGGTCCCGCAGGGTCAGGGTGACCCCGCCGATCATGAATTCCCATTCCCAGGTGAGCGTTTCGCCCAAGGTGAAGCCGCGCGATTTCTCAGGCAGCTCGGCGGTGATCGACAGGCCCAACCGGCTGGCCAGGCCCCCTGCGAGGCTGGCCGGCAGCACCACGCCCACGCCCACATCGCGCAGCTGGTGGGAGCCGGTGCGCACCAGTACAAACGCCTCGGCTGGCGTGAGCTGCATCGTTTCCGGGGTGGCCGAATCCAGCCCCCGCACGATCGGTTCAAACACCGTCAGGGCCCGGCCCATGCCCTCAAGCAGCAGCTCGCTCGGTTGGGGCACGGCCACTTCGCCCATCTGTAGGCCCCGATCGCCGGCGGCCCAGACGGCGGCGGCGGGCACCCGCAGGCTCGGGTCGGCTTCCGCTTGCAGCCCGAAGCGCAGCTCCCACAGCTCCTCGCCCTCGGCGGGGGTGAATAGCTCCAGGCAGGTGCGGGCTGGCTCCACCTTGCCCGCCACCCCTTCACGCCAGTGGTGGGTGGCGATGCTGAGCCGCTCTAGCTCCTCCTCGCCCAGGCTGAGGCTGCCATCGCCCTTGCCCAGGGCCTTCTGCCAGGCCGCCAGCAAGGGATCGAGCCCCTCGGTGCTGGCATTGAAGCCCACCCGCAGCTGGCCATCGAGCAGGGCTTCCAGCAGGCTGGCCACCCGCAGACGCCCGCTGCCGGGACGGCGGCAGGCGAGGGAGGGGTCGCCGCTGGGGCCGGCGGCCAGGGCGCAGGTGGCCACCTGGGGCAGGCCGCTGGCCAGGTCTTCGAGGCGGCGGCGGTCGTCTTCGCGGTTGAGCAGGGGCAGCCAGCGGGCCTTGCCCTCGGCGATCTGGGGCAGCCAGCGGCCGCGGGCGATCAGGCTCAGGGCCCAGCGCTGCAGGTGACTCCACCAGCGCAGCTCATCGGCCATCTCCGGGTGCTCACCCGCCAGGGGTACCTGGCTGAGCCATTCGCCCGCATTGGCAGCATCGAGGGCCCAACCCTCCACCTGCCAGGGCCACCATTCGAGCTGTTTGGGAATCGGTTCGCCGGCCTGCAGGGGCAGGCCGCTCCAGCTGCTGGCACTGGTGCGGCGGCCCTTGGCCGCCTGGTTGCGGCTGGGCAGGCTCAGGGTGGCCCGGGCTGGGCGCAGGGCCTCTGACCACAGCCCGTTGTCATCGAGCCAGGTGGCCAGGTCGTCTTCGTTGAGGGCCAGGGGGTGCTCAGGGGCCTCCAGCTTTGGCACGGCAGGGGTCGCCACCCGCCAGGTGTCGGCCCACAGGAATAGGCGGCCGCCCGAACCCTCGGGGGGAAACAGCCAGGTGGCGTGCAGCAGGCTCATCCCAGAATATTCAGGGCCGGCGGATCAGCACCGGTGGATCAGGGCATGGGCGTCGGCCCGGGGGCAGACAGAACGCGTTGCGATAGCAGGCGTGATCCGTGCCGCAACAGATGCAGCAGCAGAGCGGCGCCGACCAGCGGCAACCAGGCACGAACCATCCCCATCATCACAGTTGGCGCAACCTTGACCATCGCCGCTGTCAGAGATAGCTGAGATGGCCAGCTGGCGAAAGACGGCAAGCCCAGGCTGTGGATGCCGCAGACGGCTCCGACCAGGCCCGCCTGGAGGTGGCTGTCATCAGGGTCTACCCGCTGTAGATGGAACGCCAGCAGGCCATAGAAAAAGCCGCAGCCGCCAGCCCGGAGGCTTGATTCGATGCCCAAGGGCAACCCCAGGGCAAGGGCTGCCAGTCCGGCGCCAAGGGCCCAGGCAATTGAGCGCAGGCGCAGCTGGTGGCGAGATGGCGAGGAGGCGACCTGACTCACGCTGGGGCCCCTATGGGGTCGGGTCTTGGCTGGGCGATCATGCCTTGTTAAGGCCTGTTTGAGTGTCGATGAGTCAGGGACCGTTGCGGCAGCCCCAACGCACTCTCCACCTCCACGCTGGTCCTCACAAGACCGCCAGCACCTATTTGCAGGCGAGGTTGCAGCTGAATCGGCGCGGTTTGGCAGGACTAGGTCTGCGATATCCCACGCCATGGGGAGAGGATTCCCATCGCCATCTCGCTCGGGAGCTGCAAACGGGTCGATTTGAAGCCCTGGAGCAGCTCTTGGGCCGTCAACGCCCCTGGAGTGGCGATTTGCTGCTCAGCGCCGAACACTTTGTGCCCCTATTGGCTGATGCCGGCAGCCTGGCCCATTTGCAGCAAGTCAGCTCTAGGCACGGCTTCGGCCTGCATGTGATCAGTTTTGTACGGCCCCAGGCAGAACTGCTTAATTCCTTTTATGCCCATGTTTTGGGGCGGCTCTACGGCACTCCAGGTTTCGGTGCCTATGTGAAGGCCCAGCTCGGTGGTCGCCGCCTGCGTGGCCCTGCCCGGCGTCTCTGGATTCGCATTGCCCCGCTGGCCCTTGACCTGGAGCAACGCTTCGCATCCCTGCTCATGGCACCGGGTTTATGCACCAGCTTTTTGCCTTTTGCGCCCAGGCGGCAGGACCCGTTTGAGCAGCTTCTCGATGCTGTGGGTCTGCCACAGGCAGCCTGGCGTCCGGCACCTGCAGCACAAGCCAATGAACAGTTGGGTCGGCGCGGCTTGGGCCTGGCCTACCTGCTGAACGCCGAGCTTGATGCCCTGCCAATCCGCCGCAACCGGCTGATTGCGGAGCACGGGTTAAATCGTTTGACGGCCAGGATTCGCACCCTTTCGCGTCAACGAGGCTGGGTTAATGAACGCTTTAACGGTTGGCAGGGGCGCTTGCCTGTCTTGCTGGAGCAAAGCCTTGGGGCCAGCAACGTGCGTTTTGCCCAGCGGGTTTGGGCTCAGCCGTGGGACAACGTCTTTTCCCACTCTTTAATTGGTGCTACCAGGGGCTTGGTGCTGGATCAGGAGCTGCAGGAGGAGGCAAAATGTTTGTTCAGCAGTTATCGATGTCGACTGCCCCAGGCGCTGCGCTGAGCGATCATGCCCTGCTCAGGGTTGTATTGCTTCGCCATGGCCGTCACAGCACATACCGGTCGTCCTCGCACCGGTGCTGAGATCCGCGCCGCTTTCCTCGATTTTTACGAGCAGCGGGGCCACAAAGCGATGGCGAGCGCTTCGCTGATCCCGGACGACCCGACGGTGCTGCTCACGATCGCCGGCATGCTGCCGTTCAAGCCGGTGTTTCTTGGCCAGGCGCCGCCGCCGGCGCCTAGGGCCACTAGCTCCCAGAAGTGCATCCGCACCAACGACATCGAAAACGTGGGCCGCACGGCGCGGCATCACACGTTCTTCGAGATGCTCGGCAACTTCTCCTTCGGCGACTACTTCAAGGAGCAGGCGATCCAGTGGGCCTGGGAGCTGAGCACCGGGGTGTTCGGCCTCTCGCCCAACAACCTGGTGGTGAGTGTGTTCCGCGAAGACGATGAGGCCGGCGCGATCTGGCGCGATGTGGTGGGGGTGAACCCCAAGCGGATCATCCGCATGGATGAGGCCGACAATTTCTGGGCTTCAGGCCCCACCGGTCCCTGCGGCCCCTGCTCGGAGATCTACTACGACTTCAAGCCCGAACTCGGCGACGACGGCATCGACCTGGAAGACGACTCGCGCTTCATCGAGTTCTACAACCTGGTGTTTATGCAGTACAACCGCGACGCAGGCGGCACCCTCACGCCGCTGGCCAACCGCAACATCGATACGGGCTTGGGCCTCGAGCGCATGGCCCAGATCCTGCAGGCGGTGCCCAACAACTACGAAACCGATCTGATCTTCCCGCTGATTGAAACGGCGGCGCAGCTGGCTGGGGTCGACTACCGCGGCCTCGACGCCAAGGGCCAGACATCGCTCAAGGTGATCGGCGACCACAGCCGCGCCATCACCCAGCTGATCTGCGATGGCGTCACGGCCAGCAATCTGGGCCGTGGCTACATCCTCAGGCGCCTCCTGCGCCGCGTCGTGCGCCACGGCCGGCTCCTTGGCATCGACAAGCCTTTCCTGACGGCGATGGGTGAGGCGTCGATCGCCTTGATGCAGGCCGCCTACCCCCAGCTGCTGGAGCGCCGTGAGGTGATCCTGGCCGAGCTGGAGCGCGAGGAGGCCCGCTTCCTGGAAACCCTGGAGCGGGGCGAGAAGCTGCTGGCTGAGGTGCTGGCAGCCAAGCCAACCCAGATCAGCGGCGAGCAGGCCTTCGAGCTCTACGACACCTACGGCTTCCCGCTGGAGCTCACCGAGGAGATCGCTGAGGAGCAGGGGCTCACGGTGGACCTGGCCGGCTTTGAGGTGGCGATGGAGTCCCAGCGCCAGCGGGCCAAGGCCGCGGCGGTGAGCATCGACCTCACCCTGCAGGGCGCTATTGATCAGGTGACAGCCGCTGCGGCCGCCACCGCGTTCAAGGGCTACGAGGCGCTCGAACACCCCAGCTGCGTGCTGGCCCTAGTGGTGAACGGTAAGCCGGCGGAGCGCGCCAGCGCCGGCGACACGGTGCAGCTGGTGCTCGACACCACGCCCTTCTATGGCGAAGGCGGCGGTCAGATCGGCGACCGCGGTGTGCTCTCCGGCGATGGCGTGATCGTGGCGATCGAGGCGGTGAGTCGCAACCGCAGCGTGTTTGTGCACAGCGGCCGCATCGAGCGCGGCAGCCTGGCGGTGGGTGATCTGCTGAATGCCCAGGTGGACCGGGCCTGCCGCCGCCGCGCCCAGGCGAATCACACGGCCACCCACCTGCTGCAGGCGGCTCTTAAGCAGGTGGTGGATCCCGGCATCGGCCAGGCTGGTTCGCTGGTGACCTTTGATCGGCTGCGTTTCGATTTCCACTGTCCCCGGGCCGTGACACCGGCGGAGCTGGAGCAGATCGAGGCCCTGATCAACGGCTGGATCAGCGATGCCCACACCCTTCAAGTGCAGGAGATGGCGATCGAGCAGGCCAAGGCCGCCGGTGCGGTGGCGATGTTTGGCGAGAAGTACGCCGATGTGGTGCGGGTGGTGGATGTGCCAGGCGTCTCGATGGAGCTCTGCGGCGGCACCCACGTGGCCAACACCGCCGAGATCGGCCTCTTCAAGATCGTGAGCGAGGGCGGCGTGGCTGCCGGCATCCGCCGCATCGAGGCGGTGGCAGGCCCGGCGGTGCTGGCCTATCTCAATGAGCGCGATGCGGTGGTGAAGCAGCTGGGCGAGCGCTTCAAGGCCCAGCCCGGCGAGATCGTTGAGCGTGTGGCGGCACTGGCCGACGAGCTGAAGGCCAGCGGTAAGGCCCTGGCGGCGGCCCGCGGCGAGTTGGCGCTGGCCAAGGCTTCAGCGCTGGCGGGCCAGGCCAAGGCTTTTGGCGAGTTCCAGCTGCTGGTGGCCCGCCTGGATGGTGTCGAGGGGGCTGGCCTGCAGAGCGCGGCCCAGGGCCTGGCTGATCAGCTCGGCGCTGGCGCCGCCGTGGTGCTGGGTGGTCTGCCGGATCCGGCCGATCTGGCCAAGGTGATTCTGGTGGCGGCCTTTGGCCAGGCGGTGATCGCGGCCGGCCCCAAGGCTGGTGCCTTCATCGGCGCGGTGGCCAAGGCCTGCGGCGGTGGCGGCGGCGGCCGGCCCAATTTGGCCCAAGCGGGCGGGCGCGATGGGGCGGCGCTGGATGGGGCCCTGGAGCAGGCCCAGGCCCAGCTCGTGGCGGAGCTGGGTTGAGCCTGACTCAGCCAAGCTGTTGCCAGAAATCACCGAGGCTCCATGGCTTGGAATCTGCTCCGGTTGTTGCCGCTGCTGTTGCCCTTGCTTCCCGCGGCTGGGTTGGCCCAGTCCCAGGTGCAGCTTGCTTGCACGGGCACCCTGGTTGAGGCTCGCGGCAGCGCTGAGCTGAAGCGACCCACCCAGCGCCTGCGTTTTTCCCTGACCCTGGAAGCGGAGGAGCCCAGCACCGATGCGGCTCTGGCCCGCCTGCAGCGACGCCTGGCCGAGGTGCGCACCAGGCTCAAAAGCCTGCAGGTGGTTGATCTGGAGGTCACCTCCCCTTCCACCTGGCAGCGGCCCGCTAGCCGTGACAAAGCTGGGGCGGTGCAGGCCAGCCTGCAGGTGTCTGGCCAGCTGGCGCCTGCCCAGCTGCAGCCACTGGTGCGTCAGGTGGGCGGGCTGCCGGGGGTTCGCCTGTCGCCCGTGGCCACCGAGGCGGATGCGGCGGGTGATCGGGCCGCCAGGCGGCAGTTGTTGAGAGCCGCCTACCAGGACGCCTTGCAGCAGGCCCAGGACGTGGCTGCTGCGATCGGCCTGCGGGGACTGCAGCCCCTGGAGGTGCAGCTTGAAGGTGGGGGCAGGCCAGTGGCCATGCGGGCGCTGGCCATGGCTGATGCGGCAGTTCCACCCTTTGACCCCGCTGAGCTGCCCGGTCCGATGGAGCGCCTCAGCCTGCAGGTGCGTTTCTGCGCCCGTTGAGGTGCACTAACGATTCAATTGGGGTCAAACCTGGATATTGGCTCCATTGTGGAGCCCTCAGGCCTCCTCTCTCCCCTACGGCGTGGCGCCATTTGAAGCTTTCAACCTGTTTTTGATGCTGGCGATGGGCCACTTTGTGGCTGATTTCGCCCTGCAAGGTGATCGCATGGCCGTTGAAAAGTGCCCTGGCCAGGGGGTGGTGTTGGGCTGGGGCTGGTGGTTGGTTGCCCATGCCGGCATCCATGGCTTTTTTGTGGCCTGGATTACGGGCGTGCCCCTGCTTGGCTTGGCGGAGTGGTTGCTCCATGGCCTGATTGATCTGGGTAAGTGCCGCCGCTCCTACGGCATGGGCATGGATCAAGGTCTGCACCTGCTTTGCAAGTTGGTTTGGACCTTGGTGGCTGTGAGTTGTTTCCCCGCCTCTGGGCTGACGCTCTAGCCCAGTTTCCATAGGCTTGGCTCACGACCGCGCTCTGGGCATGGCTACGAAAAGTGCTGAGCAGTTGGTCGACCAGACCCTGGTGGAGGTGCTGGATATCGCCACCGCCCTTAGCAGCGCCAGCGATCTGCGCACCCTGCTGCACCTGATCCTCAGCAAGTGCCGCCAGCTCACCAACAGCGATGCCGGCAGCATCTTCCTGGTGGAGCGCCCCGATCCTCGCCAGCAGCCTGAGGCCAGTGATCAGCTGTGGTTTGCGGTGTCCCAGAACGCCACCATCGAGGCCCGCAGCGGTGGCGCCATGGAGGCCCAAGTGCTCGACATTCGCTTCCCGTTGTCGCCGGAGCGGCTGGTGGGCTGGAGTGCCCTGTCGGGGGAGGTGCTCAATATTCCGGATGTCTATCAGCTCGATCCTGGGCTGCCCTACCGCTTCGACCGCGGCATGGACCAGAAGCTCGACTACCGGGCCGTGTCGATGCTGACGGTGCCCATGCGCTCCACCAACGGCGAGATCGTTGGGGTAGTGCAGCTGATCAACCGCAAGCACGATGCGGCCACCTTGATCACCCCAGAGACAGCCCATGGCCAAACCCGACCCTTTGATGCCTTCGACCAGACCCTGATCGAGGCCCTGGCCAGCCAGGCGGCCGTTTGTGTGGAGCGCACCCGACTGCTGCAGAGCCAGGAGCAGCTGATCGACGCAATCATCGCCCTGCTGGCCGGTGCGATTGACGCCAAGAGCCCCTACACCGGTGGCCACTGTGAGCGCGTGCCGGAGCTGGCGCTGCTGCTGGCCGAAGCGGCCAATGGGGTGCAGCAGGGCCCCCTAGCCGACTTCCACCTGGAGGGTGAGGAGGCCTGGCGGGAATTTCGCATCGGCGCCTGGTTGCACGACTGCGGCAAGGTCACTACTCCGGAATACGTGGTTGATAAGGCCACCAAGCTCGAAACCAACTACAACCGCATCCACGAGGTGCGCACCCGCTTTGAGGTGCTGTTGCGCGACGCCCGCATCGCCCAGCTCGAGGGCCAGTTGGCCGGCGGGGATGCCACCGCACTGCAGCAGAGCTACGACGCCACGGTCGCCGCGCTGCAGGAGGAATTTCACTTCGTGGCCGAGAGCAACGAGGGGGGCGAATTTTTTGGGCCGGAGCAGGTGGAGCGTCTGCAGCAGATCGCCCAGCGCAGCTGGCAGCGCCATTTCGACGACAGCCTGGGACTGTCCTGGGAGGAGCGGGCCCGGCGCTGCCCCGCTGGCACCGAGCCCGAGGTGCTGCCGGTGAGCGAGCCGCTGCTGGCAGATAAGGCCTGGCACGTGATTCCCCGCTCGCCCCAGCTGCTTCCCGATCCCCGCTATGGCTTCCAGATGGAGGTGCCGGAGCATCTCTACAACCTGGGCGAACTCCACAACCTGGCGATCTCACGGGGAACTCTCACCGCCGAGGAGCGCTACAAGATCAACGATCACATCGTGCAGACGATTGTGATGCTGGAAAACCTGCCCTTTCCCCGCAATCTCTCGCGGGTGGCGGAATACGCCGGCACCCACCACGAAACCCTCGATGGCAAGGGTTATCCGCGCCGGCTCACGGCGGCCGAGCTCTCTGTGCCCTCGCGGATCATGGCCATCGCCGACATCTTTGAAGCCCTTACCGCCGCTGATCGGCCCTACAAGAAGGGCAAGCCCCTGTCGTCGTGCATCGACATCCTGGCTGGCTTCCGCGACCGCAACCATATCGATCCCGACCTGTTTGAGCTGTTGCTTCGCTCGGGCCTCTACCGCACCTATGCCGAGCGCTACCTGCGCCCCGAGCAGATCAACGAGGTTGATATTGAAAAATATCTGCAGAAAATTTAGTTCTGCAGATAGGTGGTCTGACGCAGGCTCGTTTCCAGGTGGGCCATCAGCCGGCGGGCGTCGCTGATGCCCAGTGAGCCTTTGCCGATGGCTGCCTCGCTGGCCACCCGCAGCCGCTCCAGCAGCAGCTCCGGGTTGTGCTCCATCACCTCCAGCACCTCGGCATTGGTGTCGCCGCGCACCACGTGATCTAGCTGGTAGCCGCCGCTGGCCTTGAGGCGGATGTGCACGGCGTTGGTGCTGCCAAACAGGTTGTGCAGGTTGCCCATCACCTCCTGGTAGGCGCCACCGAGGAACATGCCGATCCAGTAGGGCTCCCCTGGACGCAACGTGTGCAGCTCCAGCAGGGGTTTCACCTGGCCCCGCCCCGTGTGCCCGGCCGGATCGATGAAGCGGGCGATTTTGCCGTCGGAATCGCACGTGAGGTCGGCGAAGCTGCCCAGGGCTTCTGGTTTTTCGTCGAGGCGGTGGATCGGCAGCACCGGAAACAGCTGATCGATCGCCCAGGTGTCGGGGGCCGAGCGAAACACCGAGAGGTTGGCGTAGTAGGTGGAGGCCAGGGCTGCCGGCAGGGCCCGTAGCTCCTCGGGGATCACCGTGGCCGCGGGCAGCCCTTTGAGCCGTTCTGCGATGGCTTGGCAGCAAGCCCAGGTGAGCTGCTCGGCCAGGCCCCGCTCCGGCAGGCTCAGGTAGCCGAGGCGGAAGGCGGCCAAGGCGTCGTGCTTGAACTTGAGGGCGTCGTTCCAGGCCTCCTGCAGGGCTTCCACGCTGGCCTCAGGCGCTGTGATGGCGGCGTAGGTGTCGCGCAGGTTGCGCAGGATTAGGGCTTCGCCCTCTTGGGGTGTGGGCACGGCACCGGGCAGGCTGCCGGCGCCGAGCACGTCGAACACCAGCACCGAGAAATGGCTCGCCAAGGCCCGGCCGCTTTCGCTCACCAGGGTGGGCACGGGGATGCCGTGGGGTTCGCAGCACTCCTTCACCGTGGCCACCACGTCGTTGGCGTAGTTCTGCAGCGAGTAGTTGGTGGAGGCGGCGCTGGCGGTGCGGCTGCCGTCGTAGTCGATGCCCAGGCCGCCGCCCACATCCAGGTAGCCCATCGGCGCCCCCAACTTGGTGAGCTCTCCGTAGATCTGGCCGGCCTCCTGCAGGGCGTCCTTGAGCACGGCGATGTCATTGATCTGGCTGCCTACGTGGAAGTGCAGCAGGCGCAGCTCGCCCAGCAGATCGGCAGCCCTTAGAGCCTCCACCGTGGCCAGCAGGTCGGGGATGCCCAAGCCAAATTTGGCCCGCTCCCCCACCGAACTGCCCCAGCGGCCGGTGCTGCGGGCCGAGAGCTTGGCGCGGATGCCGATCAGGGGCGCCGCACCCAGCTCGCGGCTGGCGCTGATGATCCGCTCCACCTCATCGGCCTGCTCGATCACCACCACCGGTTGGCGCCCCAGGCGCCTGGCCAGGATCGCGGTCTCGATGTAGCGCTGATCCTTGTAGCCGTTGCAGATCAGCAAGGCCTCGGGGTCGTCGATCAGCGACAGGGCAATAAGTAGCTCCGCCTTGCTGCCGGCTTCCAATCCGAAGTGCCAGCGCCGGCCGCTGCTCACCAGTTCCTCCACCACGTGGCGCTGCTGGTTGCACTTCACCGGAAACACCCCCTGGTAACGGCCGGCGTAGCCGTACTGGGCGATGGCCCGCTCGAAGGCGCCGTGCAGGCGTTCGAGCCGGTCTTCGAGGATGTCGTCGAAGCGAATCAGCAGGGGCAGGCTGAGGTCGCGGCCCTGCAGCTCCTGCACCAGCTCCATCAGGTCGAGGGAGCCGCCCCGGTCGCCCCGGGGCTGCACCATCACGTGGCCGCGATCGCTCACGGAGAAATAGGGGTCGCCCCAGCGATCCAGCCCGTAGAGGGCGGCGCCGGCGGCGGCTGTCCAGGTGTCGCTGTTCGACGCGCTCACGGCAGGGGGCTGGTGGGGGGCGGTGATCACGGCACCACTGTGCTTGCCAATGGGCAGGGCCGCCGCGGACGATGGGCCGGATTGACTTCTCCTCCATGGCCGCCGAACGCTCTTTCATTGCCATCAAGCCCGACGGCGTTCAGCGCGGTCTGGTCGGCGAAATCCTCGGCCGCTTCGAGCGCAAGGGCTTCAAGCTGGTGGGCCTTAAGCAGCTCACCCCCAGCCGCGAGCTGGCTGAAAGTCACTACGGCGTGCACAGCGAGCGCCCCTTCTTCGCCGGCCTGGTGGACTTCATCACCTCCGGCCCAGTGGTGGCGATGGTGTGGGAAGGCGACGGCGTCATCGCCAGCGCCCGCAAGCTCATTGGCGCCACCAAGCCCCTCGAGGCCGAGCCCGGCACGATCCGCGGCGACCTGGCCGTCAACATCGGTCGCAACGTGATCCACGGTTCCGATGCCCCCGAAACCGCTGAATTCGAAATTGGCCTGTGGTTCCAGCCTTCCGAGCTGAGCGATTGGAGCCCCGCCGATCAGGTGTGGCGCGTCGAGGGCTGATCAGTTCCGCTCAAATCGCCGCCAGCTGAAGTTATTCAGCTGGTCCTGTTTTGCCGTTCCTAGGTCGCCAAGGATCGCTCCCGCCACCAATTCAGCGGTGATCGCTGCCAGCAGCACGCCGTTGCGGTGGTGCCCCGCGGCCAGCCACAGGCCGGGGATGGGGCTGGTTCCAAGCAGGGGTGCTTCGTCTGGGGTGTGGGGCCGAAAGCCCCACCAGCGCTCCATCGGCGGCCAGGCGCTCGCCTCCGGCAGCAGGCTGGCTAGCCCCTCCTGCAGCTGGCGCTGGCCAGCGGGGGTGAGCCCCTCGCTGAAGCCGGCCTCGGCTTCGCTGGTGGCCCCCACCACCAGCAGACCGTCTTGCCGCGGCACCAGGTAGGTGCCGGGCCCAAAAATCACCCGCCCCAAGGCCTGCCGCGGCCCCTGCAGCGACAGCATCTGGCCCTTCACAGGAGCGATCGGCAGCTGGGGCAGTAGCTGGGCGCTCCAGGCACCGCAGGCCAGCACCGCCCGCTCAGCGGTGAGATGGTGCTCCTCCCCTTCGGCGCTGCGTAGACGCACCCCGCTAAGGGCGCCGGTCGGGCCGCAGACCAGTTCCAGCACCTGGCTGCCCTCCTGAAAGGTCACCCCCAGTTCCACGCAGGCCCGCTCCAGGGCGCGCATCAGCCGGCGGCGGTTGTCGATCTGGCCGTCCTGTTCAAACAGCAGGCCGGTCTGCCAGCGCTCGCCGATGCCCGGTATCTCTTGCTCCAGGCCGCGGCGATCGAGCCCCTGGCCGAAGGCGGCGGTGGGATAGGCATCACGCTCCGCCGAGGTGGCGAAGGGCACGACGATGCCGCAGGGCCGTAGACCGCAGCTCAGGCCGCTGTCGGCTTCGATCTGGGCCACCCAGGAGGGGATGAGCTGCAGGCTGGCCTGCCCCAGGGCGAGTAGGTCGCCGTTGAGCCCCTCGGCGTGGGGCGCCAACATGCCGGCGGCTACGAATCCTGCTGCCTCGCTGCGGCGCCGGCTCAACACCCGCACTGCTTCGCCGCGGCGGGCGAGCTGGTGGGCCATGGCCAGGCCCATCAGGCCGCCTCCCAGCACCGTGATGGCTGGCCCCTTGGCTGCAGTCATGGCTGGGCAGGCGCCGCTGGCTCCAGCCCCAGCACCGTGGCTCCGCAGGAGCGCAGGGCAGCGTCGGCGGTGAGTAGCAGCAGTGGTTCTTGGCGGCTTTGCACGAGCAGCAGCTGGTCGAACAGGTCGCTGGGGGTGGCGCTGCAATCCAGCTCGGCCAGGGCTAGCAGGTGCTCATTGCGCAGGGGCAGCCAATGGAAATGCTGACGGGTCACCTCCTGCTCCAGGCGAGCCAGGTCCAGCTGCACCCGCCCTTGTCGTTGCTTGAGGGCCAGTTCCCAGAGGCTCACCTGGCTCACGAACACCTCTGCTCCCGGCGCCTGCACGGCCGCGATGGCCCAGGCCGGCAGACGCGGGTCGTCGGCTAGCCACCAGAGCAGCACCTGGGTGTCGAGCAGCAGGCGTTTCATTGCAGCGGTGCGTCGAAGTTGGCGGCGATGGCAATGGCGTGGCGCATGGCGCCCGGTGCGTGGGCGGCGCTGGGGGTTGGCACCCAGGCGCTGAGGCGGGCTACCGGTTTGCCTGCTCTAGCGATCCATATCTCCTCGCCCTGCTCCACCTGGAGCAGCAGGCGTGAGAGCTGGGTTTTGGCCTCATGCACATTCACCAGCTGGGGCTGGTTGCTTGGTGTTGGCTCAGTGGGGAATGGCGGGAAGGCCACGGCTGCAAAAACCTCTGGACTTAGTTTTAGCTTAGCTAACCAACTCAAATTACTGTCCGCCCGGGAGCCCCAGTCCCCAGTCCCCCAGTCCCCTAGTCCCCTAGTCCCTGTTAAGCCGGCGTCCAGTGCCTCCCCATAGGATCAGCTGAGGCATTGATACAGGCCATGGCAGGCGCGGCAGTAGCACCAGCATCACTAGCCCCATCTCAGCAGGCTCCTTGGGAGGCGGTGATTGGCCTGGAGACCCATGTGCAGCTGGGCACCGCCAGCAAGATTTTCACCAGCGCCTCCACCGCCTTCGGCGATGCCCCCAACACCCATATCGACCCCGTGGTGTGTGGCCTGCCTGGCACCTTGCCAGTGCTTAATCAAAAGGTGCTCGAGTATGCAGTAAAGGCAGCCCTTGCCCTCAACCTGCATATTGCTGAGCACAGTAAGTTTGATCGCAAGCAATATTTTTATCCCGACCTGCCCAAGAATTATCAAATCTCCCAATTTGACGAGCCAATCGCCGAGGACGGCTGGATTGAGGTGGAGGTGGCCGAAAAAGGCAAAGAAACCTATTTGAAGCGTATCGGTATAGAAAGGCTTCACATGGAAGAAGATGCCGGCAAATTGGTGCACGCCGGCAGTGATCGTCTAGACGGCTCCACCCACTCCTTGGTGGACTACAACCGCGCCGGGGTAGCTCTTGCTGAGATTGTCAGCAAACCGGATTTGCGCACCGGCCGAGAAGCGGCGGAATACGCCTCGGAGATTCGCCGGATCATGCGTTATCTGGGCGTGAGTGACGGCAACATGCAGGAGGGTTCCTTGCGTTGCGATGTAAACATCTCCGTGCGGCGCGGCCCTGATGCCCCCTTTGGCACGAAGGTGGAGATCAAGAATATGAATTCCTTCTCGGCTATTCAGAAGGCGATTGATTACGAGATTCAGCGCCAGATCAAGGCCTACGAAGCCGGTGAGCCGGTGCGGCAGGAAACTCGCCTTTGGGACGAGTCCAAGCAGCTCACTAAGAGCATGCGCGGTAAAGAGGGTGCCAGCGACTACCGCTACTTCCCCGATCCCGATCTTGGCCCCATCGAGGTAAGTGATGCCCAGCGGGAGGGCTGGCGAGCCGAGCTGCCCGAGTTGCCCGCTGCTAAGCGCCACCGTTACGCCGAGCAGCTGGGTCTATCGATCTACGACGCCCGAGTGCTCACCGATGAGCGCTCGATGGCTGAATACTTCGAGGCCGCGGTGGCCGCCGGCGCTGACGCCAAGGGCATCGCCAACTGGGTCACCGGCGATATTGCTGCCTATGTAAATGCCAACAGGCTGGTTATTGCCGAGTTGCCCCTTAAGCCCGAGCAGCTAGCTGAGCTGGTGCAGCTAATTGAGGGCGGAATTATTAGCGGCAAGATTGCTAAAGAGATTCTGCCCGAGTTGCTTGAGCAGGGCGGTTCCGCCAAGGCGATCGTGGCGGAGCGTGGTCTTGGCATGATTAGCGACCCTGCCGCGATAACGGCGATTGTGGAGGAGCTGCTTGCCGCCCACCCCGAGGAGGTGGAAGCCTTCCGCGGCGGTAAAACCAAGCTGCAGGGCTTCTTTGTGGGTCAGCTGATGAAAAAAACCGGCGGCAAGGCCGACCCCAAGCTCGCCAACCAGCTACTGATCCAGAAGCTCAACGGCTGAGCACCTGCTCCACTTCGGCGGCGAGTTGCTCGGGCGTGCCCCGATTGTTGAGCACCACATCTGCCAGCTGGCGCTTGCGCGCCAGCGGCCACTGGGCGGCTATCCGGGCGCGGGCATCGGCCTCGCCCAGGCCATCCCGGGCCATCAAACGCTGCAGCTGCTGTATCTCGTCGCAGTCCACCAGCCAAACCTCGCTGCAGAGCGCTTCGAGGCCCGCCTCAAACAGCAGCGGAATCATCAGCACCACTATCGGCGCCGCCCCCAGCTCCTCCAGCTCGGCTGCGAAGCGCGCCCGCACCAGCGGATGGACTAGCTGCTCCAGCCAGCGCCGCTCGGTGCGATCGCCAAACACGATCTGCCCCAGGGCGGCGCGATGGATCTCTCCGCCGGGTGCCCGGACCCCAGCCCCGTAGCGCTCCAGCACCGCTTGAGCTCCCGGGCTCCCGGGTGCCAACGCTTCGCGTGCATATAGATCCGCATCAAGCAGCGGCAGGCCTCGCGCCGCTAGCAGCCGGCCCACGCTGCTCTTGCCGCTGGCGATGCCGCCGGTGAGGCCGATGCGGCGTGCAGCAACCATGGGTTGAGGAGGGGCGTGGCGCTATTCCATGCTCAGGTTCGCAGCAGCTGCAGCCCTTGACCCACCCCTGGCACCCGATCCCCGGCGGCATTACCGCCCCGGTGGGCTTCCAAGCAGCCGCTGTTACCGCGGGCCTGAAGGCTTCCGGCAATCCCGACCTCTCCCTGCTGCTGGCGCCCGAAGGCGCGGTTTGCGCCGGCACCTTCACCACCTCGGTGGTGCGGGCCGCCTGCGTTGACCTCTGCGCCGAGCGCCTGGCGGCCTCCGGCGGTCAGGCCCGGGCGGTGCTCACCAATTCCGGCCAGGCCAATGCCTGCACCGGCGATCGGGGCCTGATCGATAGCTTGCGGGCCACCCAGGCCGTCGCCGATCGGTTGGGACTAGCGCCAGAAGAGGTGCTGATCTGCTCCACCGGTGTGATCGGCGTGCCGATCCCGATGGACACCTTGCTGGCGGGCCTGGATCCCTTGGTGGCGGCCCTCAGTCCCGAGGGTGGCGCCGCGGCAGCCACCGCCGCAGCCACTGCCATCCTCACCACCGATCTGGTGGCTAAGCAGATCGCCCTAGAGGCGGATCTGGGCGGCCGCAGCGTGCGCATCGGCGGCATGGCCAAGGGCTCGGGAATGATCCACCCAAATATGGCCACGATGCTGGGCTACCTCAGCTGCGACGCGGGCGTGCCCGCCGAGGTCTGGCAGGCGATGGTGCGGCGGGCGGTGGATCGCTCCTTTAATGCGATCACGGTGGACGGCGACACCAGCACCAATGACACGTTCCTGGCCTTTGCAGCCGGGGAGCTCCTAGGCCACGAGCACTTTGAAGCGCTGGAGGCCGGCCTGACGGCGGTGTCGCAACACCTGGCCAAGGCGATCGCCCGCGATGGCGAGGGCGCCACCTGCCTGATCGAGGTGCAGGTAGAGGGCGCGGCGGATGACGCCGGCGCTCGTGCCATTGCCCGCACTGTTTGCGGCTCGTCGCTGGTGAAATGCGCCGTGCATGGCCGCGATCCCAACTGGGGCCGGATCGTGGCTGCCGTCGGCCGGGCCGGCGTGCCCTTGGATTCCGAGGCGGTGGCCCTCTGGCTGGGCGAGCACCAGCTGATGGCCGCTGGCCAGCCCCTGGCTTTTGATCGTGCCGCCGCCAGCACCTATCTGCAGAGCGACACGGTGATTATTCGCCTGGTGGTGGGCAATGGCCCCGGCACAGGCGTCGCCTGGGGCTGCGACCTTTCGGCTCAATATGTCCGCATCAACGCCGATTACACGACGTAGAGGCAAATCCATTGCGCTGGAAGGGTTTTGAGGGGTAACTGGGTGACGCTTACGGAACGCTTACGGAGGAGACAGACGTAATTCCCAGTGCCCATCAGGAAGTCGATACGTTCAAGTCGATGCTTTTTTCTCAAATCCATTGGCAGAAGCGGATTTTTTCCGTAAGCAAGGCACCTCACCCACCCTCAGGACACCACCCAACCGCGACCTCCTGCCGTGCAACCCACTGAGAGCACCGCTTGGTCAGATGCTCGCCTTGAGGAATCAGACCCTGATGAATCGGAAGGATCAGCGCGTCTTGCAGTATCCAGACCCCGCATAACTGGAACCTCCTGGGCAAGAGGTGCCGCCACTGCCTCCAGCAGGGAAGAACTGCTGCCCTGGTTTGGTGGCACGGCAATACCCGCTGCCCTTGTAACTGGAACCACCTGGGCAGGAGGTCCCACCACTACCGCCAGCAGGGAACATCTGCTGAGCAAGGGCAGAACTGGTCATAAAAGCAAGGGATGCCAGAACGCCCGTCAGACCAGTAGCAATGACGGTCTTCATCGGTGTTAGGGAAAAGGGAGAGAAGTGGGGCGTGAGCGACGGGGACGAAATCTCCGCCCACTTCCTCGACCTATGGACGGGTCGAACTCCGCCATAGAGCGGTATTTGAGTCAGGCACAGGCGTTGAACGCGAGCAGCAGCAAGGTTTGTTCACAAAAAAATCCCTGGCGTGTTCGACTCCGCCAAGGACATACTTCCCGTCGCTCATGACGACTCCCCAACGCTATTAGGCATTTACACTCACGACATGGGGTGATTGCCGAAGGTGTTCATGTGGACACCCTCAAGGCACTACCCACCCTCGGGACACCACCCAACCGCCACCTCCTGCCGAGCAACCCACTGAGAGCATCGCTTGGTGAGGTGCTCCCCCTGGGGAATCAGACCCTGATGGATCGGACAGGTCAACAGGGTGACGCAGTGCCTGCCGACCTCGTAGCGGAAGTGCTGGCAGGTGATACAGACGCTTGAGGGGCGGGATGGTTTGAGGACATTCCACTCAAGGAACTCCCATTCCTCAGCGGGGACGGCAGGTGGCACAGGAGCAGCAGCAGGCATCGCACAAGAGCAGATACACCTGTACTACTCACGCTGAGGTGGTGAGGTCAAGGAGTCCATTGAGTCCCTTATCGCCAAGGCAGTCGCCAACAGCAGAAAGCGTCCATAGAGTGCGTTTACGACTCCGCACAAGACCCAAATGAAGCGCCTGCTGCTCCTTGCTCTGACCACTGGAACCTTGCTGATGGGGACTGCTGCTTATGCCCAGTGCTGCTGCTGCGGTCAGATGAATGGGCAGCAAGGCACAACACCCCAGGAAGGCGTCAAGAAGTAGGTCTCTTGCCCCTACGCCCCAGACCTCTTCAACGCCTTTCTGCCGTAACGCTTCTGGACTGCTGGCAACAGCGACTGCTGCACCTGCCACATAAAGGCATCCACACACTCCCGTCGTTCAGAAGAAGATGCGATGTGCTCTGAAAAGGCACCTGCGTGGCACAGATCCACCAGCAGACCAACCTCTTCCTCGCTGAGGCACAAAAGGTGATCGGTTTCAACTGATGTAACCCGCATAGTCCTGGCGTTCAGTGAACTCAGTTGTCCTGCTGAGGTGCAGAGACGGCAGTAGGGACATTGAGACCATCAAAGAGTTGTCCCAGCACCGTTGCCATCCTTGGAGGTAGTGCTGCGCCAGCAATGGACTGGGATGCGAGCACAATCAGAGCAGACGCCTCAACAAGCGCCGCCGCTTCTGCGTCACTCAGCACGAGTAGATGCTCACCATCCGAGTGCGTGATCCGCATACCGTTGCAATTGCGACCAAATCCAAGGTAAGCGGAATTCGCTGGTTAAGGCGAGGTTATCCAGTCCCCATATGGGGACATTAATTGAAAAAGGATCAGACGAAAGAACCTAACCTGGGTAAGTTTTAGTGAAATACCTGAACGGTGCCAGACATCCCCACGACCATCAAACCGACCAAACTCCAAAACCTTCGGGGGCAGTATCTGGTGTTTCGTTGCCTGGAAACGGGATTCATAACCACTGCTCCTGCACTGGGTCGCTACCAACGCGGCAGAGGAATTGACCCGACACGCAGGGAACTTGTAGGTGAACGCCCCGCCAAGTGGGTCAAAGAAGTGCCAACAACGACCTGTGATCACTGCGGAATGGTCGTGAAGGGCAACCAGTGGGCATTCAGGCAGCACCAGCAGACCAAGCGATGTCAAAAGGCAAAGCAGCAGGCGTAATGGAACACCTGAACTGGGGATACATCCAACTGGGTCTTGTCGCCCTGGTCTTTGGTGGTCTTCAGAACCAGGGAAAAATAGGAGAAGCATTGAGACGTTCAGTCAAGTACCCAAAAGAGGGCATCAATGCTTGCAAAGAAAGCGCAATGGCGCAAGAATGCAAAAGCGCAAAAGCAAGTAAATGCTTGAAGTAGAGGCATTAAGGACTGCAGATGCCTATAAATGGTTGGGGACAGGTATCGCGGCAAGCGAATACCTAAAATGCCATCAAACGACCATTAGCAGAGTAGTAAAACAAGTTAATATTGCCAAAACAGAACTAGTCGCAATTGGAGCGCAGGACTTGCTGATTGCGGAAAGAAGGATTCACCAAACTCTACGGTTCAAGCAAGGAAGGCATTTGAGACTTCATCTGTATCAATGGACAAACGAACTTATTCGCAAGGAGATTCCCACAAACTGGGAGGTAAATCCAATACGCATATCAGCGACTAAGGCGCCCGCAGTCAACCTGCTTGAAGAAAGAGTTATAGATGCAATCTGCGCTCCTTACCCGCTCATTGCAAATGTCAGCGCACAAAACTTCTCAATAATCCCGCTATACAGTTCCTTCCTGCAACTCTTATCCAATAACGGTGCCGCAATCACAAGGGAAAGGGGTTTAAGTAAAGCAGATATTGCCTCGCTAAGCAAACTAGAAAAACTAGATTTTGTTCCAACGGAGGCATCAGTATGTAGCGAAAAGATGGATGCCGAAATATTCACGACGAATCACCCGAAAGAATGTCAAATAGAGTTAGAAAAGAGATACTGGGGCACTCCATTAACAACGTTTTCCTTAAAAACGCTAAAACCTATTCCATACAAACCAATCTGCCCTTACGCGGAGTACCTTGTCGTATTAAAGGAATGGGGAAACGACACACTTGTCAGCAAGTTACAAGAAAGTATCACGGGAGCGATCCTAAAAGCAGTATCAGGCGACCCAGTGATTGAACTTATAAAGGTTGCGAAGTAGAACCAAGATTGCTTTAAGCAAAGCAGCGACTATTAGGATCGATAACTTAGAAATGAGTAGAATAACTAGTGGGTCTTGTCGCCCTGGTCTTTGGCGGTCTTCATGTTTGGTGGATCAGCAGCGTTTTTTGGAAGCGTGACTTGGCAAAACCGCAAAACGGTGGAGAGTTCCGCAAGTCACTGGAGCGGATATGGAAGAAGGAACAGCGGGAGAGGTAGCAGCGCAATGGTTGCGGGTCTATCTGGAGCGGTTTCAAGCATCCAGCGGGGCATAAGTCCCCAACTCGCTCTCACAGTCCTGAATATCCGCGAGCAGGTCTCCCAGAAGTATCCGCACCCTGGGCGACTGCTCTGGGTTCCTTGAGGCATTGAGGGCGAGCACCGTGATGCGAGTGCTGACCTGCTCCAGCGTCAGGAGAGCACTCTCAAGCACCTCTGTGGAGAGAGAGGCAGTAGTGAGTGTGGTCATCGGTCTGGTGGCGACTGCTCACAGTGTTCCCACAGGCATCCATCCAGAACCATGCACCCCCTGCATAACGGGCAAAACCCAGGCACTCAGGCGAGAATGGTCGGAAGTGACAAGACCGAGTGACCGACTCAGCGACCTACAGCACAGTACGAGCAGGCAATGGTGTGCTGGGGCAACACCTGGGAATCTGCTGGCAGGTCTGAACGATGGCGACCTTTGACGAGTTCTACAGGTCTCTCCCTGACGACAGCGGGAAGCGTGGGGAGTTCTTTGAGAAGGTCTTCGTTCCATGGTTCCTGAGGGAAGATCCTGAGTGGTCAACCAAGATTCAGAAAATTTGGTTGTGGGATGAATACCCTGACCGATGGGGGAAAGACTGCGGAATTGATCTTGTCTACGAAGATCGAAATGGCAAGCACTGGGCAGTCCAATCCAAATGCGTATCACCTGATCGTGAAATCTCCAAGGCAGAGATTGATAGTTTCCTTAGTGAGTCCAACGATCCCAGAATTCACGGGCGACTTCTAATCGCGTCAACAGACGGGATTGGGAAAAATGCCATGCAAGTCATCGAGCGACAAGAGAAGCAGGTGGTCTGCTTTCTCCGTGAGCACTTTAGGCAGTCTGAGGTCGAATTTCCATCCACAGCACTTGACTTGGCAACAGGTCGCAGAAAGGACAAGCGCAGACCCAGACCTCATCAGCAGGAAGCGATCCGAAATGTCGTGGAAGGTCTCAAGACCCAGGACAGAGGGCAACTCTTAATGGCGTGTGGCACAGGCAAGACCCTGACCTCACTTTGGATCAAGGAAGAACTAAATGCGAAAAGGACTCTGGTTCTTCTTCCATCACTCAGTCTCCTCTCTCAGACCTTGAGGGAGTGGACAGCAACAAGCAGAGAAGAGTTCAACTGGATATGTGTCTGTTCTGATAAGTCGGTAGCAAAGCAGGATAAGAGCGTTGATGACTGGATCGAGCATGTAACCGAAGTAGGTGTCCCAGTCACAAGTGACCCAGCAGAAATCAGACAGTTCCTTAGTAATAATGAAGAAGGAATTATTTTCTCCACCTACCAATCCTGCCCATTAGTCACAATAGCACAACAAGATACAGGCATACCTTCATTCGATGTCGTATTCGCTGATGAAGCGCATCGTTGTGCGGGAAAGGTTTCAGAATCATTTGGATGTGTTCTCGACAGTCAGAAGATCCGAGCACAAAAGCGTCTGTTCATGACGGCAACACCGAGGGTTCTATCTAATCAAATCAAAACAAAAGCAGACGCAGAGGACATCGAGGTTGCATCGATGGATGATGAGAATCTCTTTGGCACAGTCCTGCACAGACTCAATTTTTCTGAAGCGATCAGCAAAGAACTTCTTACCGATTATCGCGTTGTAGTCATTGGGGTGGATGATCCAGAAATCCAGGCACAAATCATCCATAGACCCCTATCTGCAACCAGCAACGGGGTGGAAACTGATTACGAAACACTTGCGAATCACATATCCCTTGCAAAGGCAATCCGCGAATATGACTTGCAAAGGGTGATCACTTTCCATGGTCGGGTGAAGGGAGCAAAGAAATTTTCAGAAGATCACCCAGCAATTGTTGATTGGTTGCCCATCTCATCAAAGACAGAGCGAGCAATACAGACAGGATATGTCTCTGGAGAAATGACCTCTCTTGAGAGAAATAACAAGATTGGTCGACTACGCAATTTAAAGGATGGAGAAATTGGCATTCTTTCAAATGCACGGTGCCTTTCTGAGGGAGTCGATGTACCCACCCTTGATGGAATTGCATTCATAGATCCGCGTAGTAGTCAGGTTGACATCATCCAAGCAGTCGGGAGGGCAATCAGAAAGAGTGAGGAGAAGTCTTTTGGATACATCATTCTCCCTGTGTACATAAGTTCACCTGACGAAATAGAGGAAGAACTATTTAAAAGTCGGTTCGCAGTCGTGTGGAAAGTACTCCTGTCGCTGAGGTCCCAGGATGACACCTTAGACAACCAACTTGATAAACTAAGGATTGAACTGGGGAAAAGAAATAATTTGGAAAGCACATTTATAGATCTCGGTAAGATTCATATAGACCTGCCAAAGAGCGTCAGCAATGGAATGGAAAGCGCATTAAAAGCGTTAATAGTCAAGTCAACAACGAGCGCCTGGTTCGAGAAATATGGAGAACTACTGGACTATGTCGAAGAGAATGGAAGTTCAAATATCCGCGCATCCCATAGTTCACTAGGAGAATGGGTTGTATACCAAAGAAAACAATTTCGAAAGTATAGACTACCTCAAAAAGAGTGCAACTTGCTTTCTGCGCTGCCAGAGTGGAGTTGGGATCCAATCGAGGGAGCATGGCAATCTATGTATTTAAGGGTAAAAGAGTATTCCGAGAATCGAAAATTAGACGAAATTCCAATATGTCATGAATATTACTCGTGGATTGGTGTGCAACGAAGCAGGTACAAGCAGAATAAACTAAAGCAGGAATGGTGCGAAAAACTTACATCGTTACCAGGTTGGCAATGGGATCCGAGGGAAGACGAATGGCGCAAGAGATTCAACGAGGCAAAGGGTTTATGCGAAACAAATGCCAATAAAGATTCCAAACAAAATAATTATCAATGGGCAAACTGGCAAAGATTAGAATATAGAAAAGGCAAACTTAGCGAAGAAAGGATTAGCATGCTTAATTCCATCACGGGATGGAGTTGGAATCCAGAAATGGATATTTGGGAAAAGAATTATAGACTCACCAAGGAAAATATCGAAATATACGGATTTCAAGCAGAAGCATGGAGTGAGCGTAGACTATTATTAGAATGGTTAAAGAACCAGTTCAAGCGCAGCAATGAAAATGAACTTTCAGAAGAGCAGGCATCGAAAATTAATCGCCTTAATTTTCCACGCATACAGAGAAGGGAAGCATCAATTGAGATGCCAGAACCAAGCATTTATATCGACGAAACAGGCAAACTAATTATCGCTACCAAAAGTCATGTGTCCCAGGTTTCGGAGCAGATCAATATCATTGAAGGAAAAATAAAAGTGTTAATCGAAACACTTCCGCACGCATGGGAAAGAAAGTTGCTTGAGGAAGCAGACAGTCTTGACCAGATCTTCAAGGATGCACTAAGACAAGTGCGAGAAGCAGGCAAAAAAGGTGTGCTCAGTCAAACCCAACAAGAAATGCTTGATAAACTTTCCAGGTGCATACTTAATAAGGACACCTGCGAATGGAAATTGAGATACGAAGAGTTGAGTGTGTTTTGGGAATCAAACGCCCACTTACGCCTGCCAGAAAAGCATTTATTGACTTACTGGGCAACCAGACAAAGGCAGAATTATGCTAAAGGTATTCTTGAAGGGTGGAAAATTACAGAACTGGAGAAACTCCCTTTCTGGTCTTGGGACCCGTTATTTTCAAAGTGGTTGCATCAATATGAAAGTATCCGAGAAAACCTCACAACTGGTCGACAAGAGGAATTGACGACCAGCAGCAAGACCTGGATTACAAATCAACGCAGATATCGGCAGAAACTAAGCGACTATCAAACTAGACTACTAGAAAATTTGCCTGGATGGCAATGGGATCCATCGGAAACAAGGTGGATCGAGATGTACACATTTTTGGTGGATCATGTTAAAACATCAAATACATTAAAGGTGCCAGCGGAAACACAACTTTCCTATTGGGTTGCCAGGCAAAGGCAGATGCATAGAAAAGGAATGCTGCCACGAGATAAGCAAGAATTACTTGATGATATACCTGGTTGGGATTGGTTGCCCAAGGAGAAGCGGAGTTGACACTTAAATAGTTTTCGAAACCAATCTGGGTATGATTTGTCGGTAGTGAGAGAATTCCTCGTCATCGAGGCATCGCCGCCAATGAACTTCAAGCAAATCCTCAATACCCACTTGCTGGACGGTCAGTTTTTCTAGAGGGGTCCAAGGGCGTGACAACGCTGCCTTGTCATCAAGGATGGTGCTCATGGTGGTCAATTTCTCCAGCGCCAGCAAGTCATGCCTTTGAAGTACCTGGGGCATCCAAGCGTTGATAGAGGCGCAACCATTGCGCTGCTACCGAACCAATGGTGCCGTCCAATGCTCACAGCGGTTACTGGTCGCCACCTGAGCAGGCAACACGACTTGCCAGACCCTGCAGATGCCATTAGCGCCTTGGCACCCGTTGAAGTTCTGGCAGTTGATGCAGCGAGGGGTGGATGACGCCATATGTGACGGTCGGGCAAGCGTTCATCGTAAATCCTGATGGTTCTATGCACGCCTACATAACGGGCAAAACCCAGTCCAGCAGGCGAGAATGGGCGGAAGTGACCAGACCGAGTGACCGACTCCCAGATCCAGGAAACTGATACCGACGAAGACCAAGAGGTGGATCTAGGAGACCTGCTGTTGGAGGTGCTTCCTGGGGACGGAACCACCATCGGGAACATGTCAGCACGGGAGGCACTGAGTCGGGCAGCAGAACGCCAGATCAGCGAGGAGGAATACGAGGCAGTCAAGGAAAGAGCACTCGCCCTGGGAATGGTCCGTAAGGGTCGTGGTCGTGGTGGTGCCATTGGACTGGAGGAAGGAATCCCTGGTGGCAGTCGCTATGAGGCACCCTCAGCACCCACACCCCGCCGATCCACTGGAGGCAATGGGGTAACCCAAGAACCCACCTTCCAGATCGGGCAGAAACTGACCCTCTCCCAACTGGAGGGGTTCCTTTGGAAGAGTGCCGACATCCTGCGGGGAAGCATGGATGCCTCGGAATTCAAGGACTACATCTTCGGGATGCTGTTCCTCAAGCGCCTGTCCGATGCCTTTGACGAGGCACAAGAGGTAGTGATCCAGTACTACCTGGACAAAGGCAAGACCCAGGAGCAGGCAGAGGCACTGGCAGAGGACAAGGACGAATACGACAAGACCTTCTATGTGCCAGAGAAAGGAAGGTGGGAGAACCTCAAGGACCTCAAGCACGACATCGGTGCCGAAATGAACAAGGCAACCGAAGCGATTGAGGAACAGAATCCAACGCTGGAGGGAGTTCTTAGTTCTATTGACTTCAACATCAAGAACAAACTCAACGACGGCAAACTTCGGGACCTCCTCTCCCACTACTCCAAGTTCCGCCTGAGAACGGAGGATTTTGAGCGTCCTGACCTTCTGGGCAGTGCTTACGAGTACCTGATCAAAATGTTCGCTGACTCTGCGGGCAAGAAAGGTGGTGAGTTCTATACGCCTGGTGAGGTGGTGCAGTTGCTGGTGGCACTCATCAAACCTCATGCAGGGATGAAGGTGCTGGATCCAACCTGCGGGTCAGGCGGGATGTTGCTCCAATCAAGGAACTACCTGTCACGACACGGGGAGAACGAGCAGAACATTCAGTTGTTTGGTCAAGAGATGAACCTGAGCACCTGGGCGATCTGCAAACTCAACATGTTCCTGCATGGGTTCTTCAATGCGGACATTCGCAAGGGCGACACCCTGGGCGAACCACAGCATGTGGAGAACGGCGAACTGATGCGGTTTGATCGGGTGATTGCCAATCCTCCATTCTCCTTGAAGAACTGGGGTCGGGAATCTGCCGAACACGATGGGTATGGAAGGTTCCGCTACGGCATTCCTCCCAAGGATGCAGGTGATCTGGCATTCGTCCAGCACATGATCGCCTCACTGAATCAGGAAGGTGTCATGGGAGTGGTGGTTCCTCATGGTGTCCTGTTCCGTGGTGGTCAAGAAGGTGAGATCCGTAAGGGCATCCTTGAAGATGATCTGGTGGAAGCAGTGATTGGTCTGCCGTCAGGGTTGTTCTATGGCACTGGAATTCCTGCCTCACTGATTATCATCAATAAGAACAAGAGTGTCGAGCGAAAAGGAAAGGTTCTCTTCATCAACGCTGAACTGGACTACCAGGAAGGCAAGAATCAAAATATCCTGAGAGACCAAGACATTGAAAAGATTGTTGGATGCTTTGACGCCTATAACGAAATCAAGCGGTTCTCACGGATTGTACCGATTGAAGAGATACGGGAGAACGACCACAACCTGAACATCCGTCGGTACGCAGACACATCACCACCGCCAGAACCCTTTGATGTTCGTGGCATTCTTCATGGTGGAGTGCCGATCAAAGAAACTCAGAGCGATTACATCCAGGAGATTCTTGAAGGATTTGATGTAAGCGTGATTCTGGTGCCGAAGGATGGGGAGTATCTGAAGTTTAGGGATGACATCAAGGAGAAGTCCCAGATCCGTCAGCACCTGGGTAATGCACCAGATGGGGTGATTCAGCAATTTGAGAGGTGGTGGGACAAGTACGGGGTCTCACTCGCTCAGATTGATGTCGAGGTTAAGGAAGCAGAAGCAGTGATGCACGGGTTCTTAAAGGAGTTGGGGTATGAGTGACGAATGGAAAGGATTGCAGATTGGAGATTTCTGCGAGGTTTCAGCAGGTGGCACGCCCGACACTTCCATTAAGGAATACTGGGAAGACGGAACTATACCCTGGATGTCTTCAGGCGAGGTCCATAAGCAGCGAATCAAAGAGACAGATTCATGCATCACAACCCTTGGTTTGAAAAACTCAAGTGCAAAGTTCTTTCCAAAGGACTCCGTGCTTGTCGCACTCGCAGGGCAGGGCAAAACCAGAGGCAAAGTAGCAATTAGTGAACTTGAACTAACCACCAATCAATCAATAGCAGCAATCATTGTCGCAAAAGATATTTGCGATCCAGAATTTCTCTATTACAACCTATCCAGCAGATACGAAGAACTAAGGTCATTGTCGGGCGGCAGCGGGAGAGCGGGACTCAATCTATCCATCCTCTCAGCGATTGAAATCCACCTCCCCCCAGTCCCCGAGCAGAAGAAGATCGCCGAGATACTCTCTGGAACTCAAGGCAACCTGAATTCAGTCGCAGAAGAGATTGCTAAACTTGACAATCTAGAAAAATGCCTATTATCTTCATTGTTTTCCGAAAATGAGGGAGGGGAATGGAAGAAAGTGGCAGTAACTGATATTGGACGAGTCATTAGGGGGGCGAGTCCCCGACCAAAAGGCGACCCTCGCTACTACGGCGGCAGAGTACCTCGCCTAATGGTCGCCGATGTAACTAGAGATGGCAAATATGTCACCCCTCGGATTGACTTTCTGACAGATGCGGGAGCAAAACTAAGCAGACCAGTCCCTGCTGGAACCCTAACCATCGTATGCAGTGGGGTCGTGGGAGTACCTTCTATCTTGTCAGTTGATGCCTGCATTCATGACGGTTTTCTTGCAATCGTAGATATTTCATCTGAATGCAACACGGAGTATCTTTACTATTTTTTCAAACCGCTTCAGCAAATCTTTGATTCAAGTGCCACTCATGGAGGCATTTTTACCAATCTCACAACTGAAATCTTAAAGGATTTTCCTGTATCGCTCCCGTCGCCCACAAGACAAGACGAAATTGTCAGGATTCTCCGTTCAATTGATTCGCTCCGAAATGCATTGCTTTCCAAGCAAAGTAAATTGGTTTGTCTATTTGAGAGTATTTCCTCTGACCTCCTCTCAGGTCGCAAGAGGGTCAGCATCTAATGGCAGGAGACGAGCGCCAATTTGTAGAGGCACCTGCCCTTGAACAACTCAAGGGTCTGGGATGGTCTCATCTGGATGGCACAACACTCGTCCCAGGAACCTCAAATCACCGCTCATCACTCAAGGATGTGGTCCTCACGCCCAACCTTGAGCAAGCAATCCAACGCATCAACCCCTGGATCAGCAAAGACAACCTCCGCAAGGTCGTCCGAGAAGTCACCCTGATTCAGTTCTCCACCTTGATGGAGTCAAACAAGTGGTTCTGGGAACGACTCACCCAATATTTCAGCGTGGATCAGGACCTGGGCAGTGGTCGTCGTGGTCAGACCCTGAAACTGATTGACTTTGACAACCCAGAGAACAATGAGTTCTTCTGCGTTGATCAGTTCAAGATTCAAGGACCATCACAGAACATCATTCCCGACATCCTGCTCTTCGTGAATGGGTTGCCGTTGGGGGTCATTGAGTGCAAAGCACCCTTTGTCACCGATCCGATGGCAGAGGGGATCAACCAACTACGCCGTTACGCCAACCTCAGAAATCCAAGCGACACAGAAGGATGCGAAAAACTCTTCCACTACAACCAGGTGATGGTCTCCACCCATCGGGATGGAGCAAGGGTTGGGACCATCTCATCCCCAGTGGAGTACTACCTGGAATGGAAGGACCCATACCCAACTGATGCCAAGGAACTGGGGTCCCCTGCCAATGCACAGCAACTGCTGATCCAGGGTCTGCTGAAACCGCAGAACTTCCTGGACATCATCCAGAACTTCACGCTCTACGAAACCGACAGCGGTCGCACGATCAAGAAGATCGCCCGCTACCAGCAGTTCAGGGCAGTCCAGAAGACCATTGAACGCCTCAGGGCACCAGGAGACCGCAAGAGCAAAGGCGGGGTCATCTGGCACACCCAGGGTTCAGGCAAGTCCCTCACCATGGTCTTCCTCACCCAGAAGATCCGTAGGGACCCACTGCTACGGGACTACAAACTCGTCTTCCTGACCGACCGCACCCAACTTGATGGGCAACTAACTGCCACCTTCCGAAACGCTCAAGGGGAATCCGTTCTCAATGCCTCTTCGGTCAGTCACCTCAAGGAACTGCTCGCCAAGGACGCTTCTGATCTGGTCACCGCCACGATCCAGAAACTGCAGGAAGGGGACTTCGGGTACTCCTGCCTCAACGACTCAGATCGGATCATCGTTCTGGCGGACGAGGCACACCGCACTCAGTACGGGACCTTGGGTACTGCCATCAACACCGCTCTGCCCAATGCCCCCAAGATCGCTTTCACGGGTACTCCCCTGATCACCACTGAGAAGACCACTGGGGAGTTCGGGTCCTACATAGACACCTACACGATTGAGCAGGCAGTCGCTGATGGTGCCACCTGTCAGATCCTCTACGAGGGCAGAGAAGCAACCACCAAGGTCACAGGCGATTCGCTGGATGCCCTGTTTGATCGCTACTTCCAGGGCAAGACCCCAGAGGAAAAAGCAGCGATCAAGAAGAAGTACGGCACAGAGCGGGCAGTACTGGAAGCACCCCAACGAATTGAGTGGGTGGCACTGGATCTGGTGGAGCACTACCGCAAGACGATCCTCCCCAATGGATTCAAGGCAATGATCGTGACCTCCAGTAGGGAGGCAGCAGTCATCTACAAGCAAAAACTGGATTCCATTCCAGGGGCACCCGAGTCAGCAGTGGTGATCTCAAGTAAGCAGAACGACAAGGCACATATCGCAAGATGGACCAATCCTGCTGACCACAAGAAGGCGATTGAGAACTTCAAAAAACCCATATCAGAACACCCGCTATCCATCCTGATCGTCAAGGACATGCTGCTGACGGGGTTTGATGCCCCCATTGCTCAGGTCATGTATCTGGACCGCAAACTGACCGACCACACCCTGCTGCAGGCAATCGCACGGGTAAATCGGACCAAGGCAAACAAGTTCAGCGGGTACATCGTTGATTACTTCGGTCTGACTGACTACCTCGCTGATGCCCTCAAGGTTTTCTCCTCCACCGATGTCCAAGGTGCCCTCAGGAACCTGAAGGACGAGATACCCAAACTTCAGGCAGCACACACCAGGGTCAAGCAGCACCTCAAGGGTCTGGACCTCCAGGACATTGATGCCTGCATTGAGGCAATGGAGGACGAACTCAAGCGGCAAAAATTTGAAACGGAATTTCGGACCTTCGCTAAGCAGGTAGAGATCGTCTTACCTGACCCAGCAGCAACCCCCTTCCTGCCTGACCTCAAAGCACTGGGCAAGGTGGTCATCGGTTGCCGTAACCGCTATCGGGACGAGCAGTTGAACATCGTGGGATGCGGTGAGAAGGTCCGTGCACTCATTGAAGAGCATGTCCGAGCGACGGGCGTTGATCCACGGGTACCCCCTACCAAACTCTTTGATGTGGAGTTTGAGCAGGTTCTCGCCTCCCAGACCAACGACAGAGCAAAGGCGTCCGAAATAGAACATGCCACAAAGCAGGTCCTGAAGGAGCGGATGGACGATGACCCTGAGTACTACCAGTCCCTGGCACTACGCCTAGAGGAGATCATTCAAAAATGCCAGCAGAAATGGGAGGAACTTGTCCAGCAACTACTGCTGTTCCGTGACGGGATGGAGCAGGAGAAGACCCAGCAGAACGAGGACCTGGGACTGAGCGAGATAGAGGGACCCTTTTACAGGTCACTGATGGCAGAGATAACCAAGGCATCAAGCGACGACACCCTGGACGAAGAAACTCACCAGAAGGTTCTGGACCTCACCAAGGAACTGGTCACCGAGTTTCAAGAGGCAACTCAGATCGTCGGGTTCTTTGACAAATGGGATGAGGTCACCCGAATCAAAAAGCAGATCAAGCGGACCATCCTGGATCAACCCTTTGGCGACAAGGCACTGGTGGATGCAGTGACCGAAAGGTTCATGGTCCTGGGCAAGAGGCACTTCAGGTGACTGCTATTCCTGAGGAGGTGCTGGGTCTGCGGGTGGAGGTGGTCCGATCCATCAGACGGACTGCTGCTCTCCACATAATTGGCAGAGACTTGCAGGTGAGGGTCCCTGATCATGTGGGCGATGAGCGGGTGGCAGCGTTCCTCAAACGGAAACGCCCCTGGATCAGAAGCAAGGTCGCAGAGATCCAACTCCTCCCCCCTCACCGCACCAAGGAACTGGTCAGTGGTGAATCATTCCCATACCTGGGTCGCAACTATCGCCTCAAGGTTCAAGAGGGTCATCAGGTGGGTGTCTGCCTTTCGGGTGGATACCTCAGAGCAACCATCCGCCCAGCAGAACAAGGTGAGCATCAGGCGCTAAGGATTCAGCAGTACCTGCAGAACTGGTATCGCTCCAGGGCACTTGAACGCCTGCAGGACAAGACACACCGCTATGCCCAGCAGATCGGGGTATCGCCAGCAAGCGTGAGCGTCCGTAACTTCAAGTCCCGCTGGGGGTCCTGCGATAAAAAGGGAGAGGTGGTCTTCAACTGGAACATCATCAAGGCACCTCACAGCATCGTGGATTATGTAGTGATCCATGAGTTGTGCCACCTCATCCACCCCAACCACTCCAAGGACTTCTGGGAGTTGGTAGGTCGCTTTGATACGGACTACCTTGGTCACAGGCAGTGGTTGAAGGAGCAGGGGGTGGGATTGCTCTAATGGATAAAAGTACAAGAGGCAACGCCAGTCAATTTTTTATTGCGGGCGAACTCTGCAGAAGAGGATACTCAGCAGTCGTTACACTGGGGAATACGCCTAATACCGATATTCTATGCAGCAATATTGATGGTACAAGATTTGTTCACATCCAAGTCAAGACCTTTATCCCAGGACGAAGGACTTGCAGCGTCGGCAAGAAAGCAGAAAAACCATATGAAGATAATTTCTTTTGGGTCCTAGGTGGCATACCTGCACCAGAATCAACTGATGGTTTCCAATATTTTATCATCCCAGCAGCAGTGATGTCCTACAATATCAAGGAAGCACATGAAAAGTGGTTATTGACTCCAGGCATGAATGGACGAATGCACGAAGAAAGTGCAATCCGCACTGTTGCCCTGCCACCAAGAAAAGGGTTCAATGGTTGGGATATAAGCGAATACGAAGGGCGATGGGATCTGATTGAAGAAAAACTTGGAGTAGGTAACCAATGAAAAGTTTCTACAGGGTCATGCTCGGTCAGGGCAGTATGTACGCCCAGGAGTGCCGAGAGCAAGGGTATATCGGCGCTGGATTTGACATCAACCAAGATTTGAGTAACTCATTGCCAGAGGAGTGGAGGAAATTCAACAAACAATTCATCCCCATTTACCTGGAAGCGAATCCAGGCAAAAGCAAGATTTCTGCAGGTTTACGCTGTGGTGCACTTTGGACTATATGCAAAGGAATCATGATTGGGGACATCATTCTGTCTCCAGATGGCAAAGGAAAATACTTTGTTGGAGAGGTACAAAGTGAATACAGATTTGTTCCTGGCGTAGACCAACCGCACCAAAGACAGGTCAACTGGTTTGAAGAAAAGATAGATCGCTCTGAAATGAGTGACTCTCTCAAGAACTCAACAGGTTCAATTGGGACCGTCAGTCAGATAAGCAAATACCGAGAGGAACTGGAAGGTCTGATCAAGGGGGATGCTCCTAAACCTGTTTTAATCAGTACTGACGAAACAATTGAGGATCCAGCGGTCTTTGCCTTAGAAAAGCACCTAGAGGATTTCCTTGTCGCCAACTGGTCGCAGACCCCACTCGGGAGGGAATATGACATCTATCAAGAAGAAGACAACTTCGGCAGGCAGTTCCCAACTGATACTGGACCGATAGACATACTTGCGATCAGCAAAGACAAGAATGAGATCCTGGTGGTTGAATTAAAGAAAGGGAGAGCAAGCGATTCAGTGGTCGGACAAATTCAAAGGTATATGGGGTACATTGCAGAAGTGATCGCCGAAGAGCATCAGCGGGTAAGTGGAGTGATTATTGCACTGGAAGATGACTTGCGCATCAGGCGGGCACTGAAGGTTGCTCCCAATATTGAGTTCTATAGGTACGAGGTCAGATTTGACCTTATCAAGGCGTAATTAAGATGCTGAGATTTCCCGTTCTTTCAGAGGGTGCAGAGTATCTGGTCATGGGGCACCTGATGAGAAGAAACATCCTCACCTACAAGGCACCTCCCATGAACGAGGGATATGACCTTATCTGCATTCACCCAGATCCAAGGCGTGACGGGAAAGGGAGCAACGACGCCCCTTCACTCAGGATTCAGGTGAAAAGTCGCTATGCAAGCGACTGCGACCGAGCATTCCCAATCAAAGAAGATAAGTTGGACTGCTTTGATTTTCTGGTTGTTGCCTTCCTCAATGCAGGCAACTTCCTAACTGGGAAAAAGGATGGCAAATCAGGAAAGCGAGATCCTGAGTTTTACACTCTTAGCAGTGACTTTATTAGAGAACATCATGACAACCGCAGCGTTTGGCAAAAAGTCAGATTATCTGGAGTGCTTGACGAGATTGAGGAATTCAAGAACGAACTTGGTTTTGAGTTAATCGCAGAAAGACTCGGGATACCACTGCTATCCAGAGAGTAAGGAGGATCACGCCTCAACAACTTCCAACAAATCCTCAATCCCACAATCCAGCACCGTCACGATCTTGGATGCCAGATCCAGGGACAGTGCTGATGCCGCCTTCTGATCGTTCCGTGCCAGTCGGGTGATGGTGGTTGCTGCCACTCCTGCCGCCACTGCCAGAGCGTTCATCGTGATTGCCTTCTCACCCGCCTCAGCACGACGCAGATTTGCCTTGGCAAGTGCCTTGGCGAGTGTCAGACGAACTTGCTTTGCCATAAGGAGCACAATACCTCAAGCACCCTGAAAGGGCAAAGCAGTGCTTGCTGACAATGCTCCCGTGCTAGGCACAGATATCAGAGTGTTAGGCACCAAACTTAAGCACTGCTTGAACCACGACAAACCCCACCAGGGCGACCAAGGCAAGAAGTGATGGGAAACCAGTTGCGACCATACCGACTCCGCTTACGACCCCATTTCTAAAGCAAATCGGAAACGATGCCGTAGCGATACATACAGTGGAATCCACTGGGGCATTTCGCAGGTTTCTAAGCGTGAAGCGCCCTCTGCTCAGTTCCCTGTGCTATGATTACTGCGTTGAGGGCAAGAGGTTCAAAGAAACCCGCCCTCTCAACCCACTCACCAGCAACCCACAGAGGTTCAGACCAATGCCTACCGATTTCTCCACCATTGACCTTGCGACCCTCAACGCTGCCCAGGGCGTGATGGTTGCTGCCCTTCGTGACCGCTGCTGCCAGTGGGAACAGGATTCTGCTGATGCTGCTGCGGGCGGAAACCTCAGTGCTGCCTCAATGATTCAGCACTGGGCATTTGCTGCTGACCTGCTTTCCACCACCATCAGCACCGAGTTCACGAATCTGTTCTCCCAGGCACTCAATGCCCGCTTTGGTGACCTGACCCCCACCACTCACCGCTCAGTTGCCGATCAGATGCTTGATGCGGTTGCTCTGGAGGTGGCAGCAGCACAGGAGGTGCCAGAACTGGTTGCGGTTTAACGACTTTCAAGCACAAAGCACCACACCTTGCTGATTAGGTGCTATGATTTCAGTGTTGAGGGGCAAGAAACTCAAAGCAGTTCGCCCCTCCAACCCTTTTCCTTGAAACCCACAGAGGTTCCATCCGATGCTTCAGCAATCCATTCCCCGCCACTGGCACTTCACAACCCCTGAGCACGAGGGTCTTTCCATTCGCCTCTCCCGCTTCACGGGTGAGTTTGATCTTTACCCGCAGAACCCAGGTTGGTGAGATGTGCTGGCGGACAACCATCCTCTCCAGTCGCCAAACCCTGGATCAGGCAGTCACCGCCGCTGATAGGCAGGTGCTGGTGGCGTCACGATGAAAACCCTGACCGTTGCTGGTGCTGGCGGAATCCCCTGCCACACTCCCCCTAGACGCACCAGCAGCAATGGCATACGACCATCCCGACGCTCCTAAGCAGTTCGGTATCCGCCTCAGTGAGGAGGCGATGAAACTGGTCTCTGAAATCCAGCATCACCGCCAGCGCACCAATCAACCCATCACCCTCGCTTCCATCGTGGAAGACGCCATTCAGTGTCACTACAACCGATTGGTCAAGGAGGGTGCCATCAAGAATGACTGATGACTCCACCGATCTCACCGTCTGACCTTCAACGGGTTCTCAAGACCCTGCCACCTGAACGCCCAGATCCATTCCCCCATCTGGCATCTCTCACGCCTGATGCCCTTCTCAGCAGGAGGGTGGAGGTCACAGGCACCATCAAGACCCTGGAGCAGGAACGCCACGCCATAGACGCCGAACTGCTTTCCACCTTTGGCGATGCCGAACTCCGCTTTGGTGTTCGTGCCCCTGGTGGATGGGTTCTACGCTCACGCACCCGCACCAGTTGGGACTACGCCCCTGAAGTTCGGGATGCGATAAAGGGTCTACAGGGTCAGGCACAAAGGGATGGGAGGGCACAACCGCTGGTGAGCACTTATCTTTTGATTTCCAAATAAAACCAGATAGATACAGGGGGGGGGGGATAAAATAAAAAAGGTGACGAACAAAAGAAATAATCACCAAATCCCTTTTTCACAAACCCACAAATAATGGTAATTGATGGCGATAAAACCACTTATCGCCTTGACCCAAGTGACTTCCCTAAGCGAATAGAACTAGAGTTGAGCGATGAGATTGTGGAAAAAATTAGTGCGATAGCAGGGAGAACTGGTCGCTCATTCTCTGAAGTGGTTACGGATATCCTTTCCAGGCAAGATTTGCTGTAGCAGCAAAGACAAAAGCAAAATATGCGCAAATGGCATAATGCGGGTCATGGCACTAGCAGGGTTGCGCAAATTCACTTTTAAGTTATTCTTGCGTCGTTCAACTCAGGCGAGACTTACCAACCGTGGGCACTCACGCATCCCTAGGCGGAGATCAAACCCCTCTTGCCTTTAGAAAACCACAACGAATCAGCGTCACTATCCCTCACAATGTCTATAGTTATTTGGTGATGAAAAGCGAACAAGAGGGAAGGTCACTTAGCAACCTTGCGTCCCACCTTCTAGAGCGACACTCAAAAGAAGGGTAATCAACATCATCCGCTGAGTAGCGCCCTTTTATTGAGAGGGCGCTGCTTCTGAGGAATCAGACGCTAAAGACCTGCTGTAGATGGGCAATGGGATTAGCACCCGCCTCGCCACCAACAACCCAAAACTAAGTGCTGCCACTTCTGAGCAGAGCGCGGAAGTCGTCGGCATCAATCAAGATGCCGCAGTGCTCTGCCAGTTCAACCATCTCCTCTGGGGTGCTGGAGGCATAGAACTCACGCCCCAACTCACGGTTCCCATCCATCCGATAAAGGAAGTGATCCAGCGCATCAAGCAACGGTGACGAGGGGTAATACACCCAGAGTGCTCAAGTGGTAGAAGCATTGTGGGCGAAGGCAGGATCTCAGAGCACAGGACTTCAAGGAAGCAGCATATATGCATTACAATTGAAACAATGAACTCCACAGAGAGTCAATCCAATGCTCAAGACCAGCAGCAACGGCACTCAGGCAACCACTGCCATCAAGTTTTCTTTGCGACCCACTGCCGAAACCCTGGCAGACCTCTCACGCCCTATTGACCCTCGGCACCTCAAGACAAGGAAGCAGGGAACCGCAACCCTGACCTACTGCCCTTGGAACACCATTGCCCGTCACCTTCACCATCGTGCTCCTGGTTGGTGCTGGGAGGTTCAGAGCGTTCAGGAGGTTGGCGGTGCTGTGGTGGTCACTGGGCGACTGACCATCCCTACTGCTGATGGAGACCTGCTCCACTACTCGGCGGTTTGTCCCGCGTCAAGCCCCTTGGCCGATTGGCGTCAATCAAGTTGGCCGGTGAGGGGAACTGATCGCCCCCCGGTTGTCGCCGGCGACAACCGGGGGGCGATGACGCTGGAGGCGACACGAAAACTGA